>JBHLPZ010000006.1:0-19998 GCA_048885325.1 Candidatus Odinarchaeota archaeon | reverse complement strand
GAGAAGTACCTGTTGCGATTAAACCTCAAAAATTAGCCAAAAAAACTCCAAAAAGTAAAAAGTTAGAAGTACCAATAATTACTACTGAAAAAATATTAACCACCTTATCTGATAAAGATTGGCAACCAATTACTTATCTCATTTTTAAACTAAAAATCCAAGATATGATGGATGCTCGTTTTTTACAGCTTAAAATGAAAGAATTAGTAAGAAAAGAGTTAGTTGAAGAAAATATAATCAAATCTAAAAAACATTGGAAATTAAAGTGATTCTAACATGGCAAAAAAAAAGGTTAACAAAAGATATGATTTAAAAGCTACAAAAGAATTATATTATGAATATTTAGAAAGAGGACAGGAGATTAAAGATTTTAAACAACCAATAAATACTATTAAAATAGAAGATCTAAGTAAAAATAAAATTATAGATAGAATATATGAACTTATAGATAACATTGTCCAACAAATCTACACTACTGGAAGACCATCGATCGAATTACCTTCTAGATCATCATCAAATATAATTTGGGACGAAGAATATGACTTATTATTACTTGGTAAACAAATTATGGAAAAACAATTTCATTCACTTACCAGTGTTGCTGACATTACACGCTTAATGAGAGTTCTTGAAGTAGTAACTGAACTACTTAATGAAGATCTTCATGCTACAAAAAGAGAAGTGTTTTATACAGATGTGAATTTATTTAATGAACAAAAAAATAGTGATAAAAGTATTGAAGATGTTTCTACTATGTTATATACTTCAAGAAATTCTACACATATTGTCGCAGCTCCCAGAGGTTCGTGTGTGGGTAGACTAAGAATAAGGGACAGAACTGATATCATAGATCTTGAGGCGCAAGGAAGTGGTGGATGGACTATATCGCCATTTTTGGATCAAATTGAAATAGTAGAATCTGATGCTGAATTTATATTAGTTATTGAGAAAAACGCTGCTATGATGAGACTTGCAGAAGATAGATTTTGGCGGAAATATCCATGCATTCTACTTACTGCGCAGGGTGTAGGAAATGTAGCTACACGTATGTTTTTAAAAAGATTAAATAAAGAATTGAATTTACCTACTTTTACTTTAGTTGACAGTGATCCTTATGGACATTACATTCATTCTGTTTATCTAAGAGGGTCAAAAAGATTAAGCTATGAATCACCCTTCCTTGCTACACCAAATATAAAACTTTTAGGCGTTTTAACGAGGGATTTGGATAAATATCAAATTCCTAAAGCTGCAAGAATTAAGATGAATAAACAGGATGAAAAGCGTACAAAAGACCTACTAAAAGAAGATTTTGTAAAAAGAAATAAAGCCTGGGAAGCAGATCTAAAACTTGCTATAAAATTGAGAGAGAAAGCTGAAATCCAAGCATTTGCTTCGCATGGTTTCAAATTTTTAACAGATGAATACTTACCAGAAAAACTAACTACAGGTGATTGGATATAAAATTATTTCGCAAAAAAGATGGTGGTGTAATTCAGTTAGTAGATAAGGAAAGAATGAAAGATTGGCCAGTAGAATTACCCTTAATATTTATAGAATACATTAGAGAAAAAAAATTAGATTTATATGAAGATGGTACAATTAAGAAAGATATAGAGAGCTATCTTGATGAGATTATGAAGGATATTGCAATTCCACGTTTAATTAGTGTACTAGATAGCGAAAATGACGAAGAAATAATTTCATCTCTAACTCGAATATTAGAGGTAGCAAAAAAAAATATTGAAATGGTAAAACCTATACAGAAGTATCTTATTGATCTTAAAAAAAGTAATAACAAAAAGGTAGTAGAATTATCAAAACTTATCTCAGAAACATTCTTAAAAGCAGAGAAGAGAAAGGAATTAGCAAGAAAGAGAAAAATCATGCGACAGAAGGAAAAAGAATTTTTAGATGGAAAAATAACTGCTCAAGATTATGCAAAAATTAGAAAAGAATATTTACTTTTAAAAGAGTAGTATGATTTTTGATGAATTGGGAAGCTGAAAAAGAAAAATTCTATGATTTTATTATTGAAAATAATGTAATCGGATTTTTTAAAGAACCAGTTCCGCTTAAATCTGGCAGAAAATCCCCATTTTATGTTAATTGGAGAAATATCTCTGAAGACGTTTACTTAATAGATAAATTAACAGACTATTTATTATCATTTGTAGAATATTTACACTTAGTTCCTGATTGTTTTTATGGTGTACCTGAAGGAGCTACCAAATTAGGTATTATTACGCAATTTAAATGGGCAATTAAAAATCAAAATTTTAAACCAGGGCATTTCACATTATCAATGGGCAGAGGAAAACCAAAAAAACATGGAGAATTAAAAGATAGACTTTATTTAGGAATACCAAAAGGTAAGGTTGTAATTCTCGAAGATGTCACTACTACTGGAGGTTCACTGGTCCATTGCATCGAAGAATTACAAAAACTTAATGTAAATGTAATTTCAGCTATTGGATTAACGAATAGAAATGAGAGAAGAGATGATGGAAAAACAGTTGAGGAATTAATTAGTGAAAAAGGTGTAAAATATTTTGCTATGAGTAGTATCATCGAAATCTTGCCAAAGTTAAATCCAAATAAAGAAATTGCACTATCAATAGAAAATTACTTTAAAAAATATGGAGTTAGACAAATAGAACTATAAATTTTTAATTTACTCTTTTTTAGTTTATTGACAAGAAAAATACTCTCCAAGCTTTAATAATAGCAAATAATCTTCTATACAATAATTTCTCAGGATAACTCAGTCTTTTTTCATCATCTAATGATAATTCTGCTTTGGATAATCTAAGTAATTTTAATAATCTGCTATCAATGATATTTGTAGTATAAGAATTGTATCTATCTAAATCAACCTTAGGTCTATGGTTACGTTTAACCTCAATTTCCATAAAATGTTTAAATTCTTTAATTCTATTCAAAAAGTAGATGTTTAATTGATGAGTTAATTTTTGATCATCACGTTCGCTTATAGCATATCTCTGAACATCAATATTATCACACTTTTCACTAGAGCTAAGTTTTAAAACATCATTTTGAATGAATGGTAATGCCAAAAAGTATTTTAATTTGTACTTATTTCCTTTCTCAAATGGACCATATTGTTCTCCTAATAAAGAAAACCCTCCATGGTTTTTTAAACATTCAGTAATAATTTCTTCATTTTTAAATATAAAATTAACTCTATTTAAATCTAAAGATAACTGTTCCTCAATTATTTTCAAATTTTACCACATTATAATTTAAAAATTAAAATACTTTAATATATTAAAAAAAAATGAACCGCTAAAGAAATTAAATGTTAATTTATTAATAAATAAAAGTAAGAATCAGTGAAGAATTTGCTTATTGAATCAATTTTGTTAGTAGTTTTTATATTAGTCTTTATTTTTGGTTTTTTTATTATATATAAACAAGTGGCTTTAGTTAAGAAAGGAGAATTTAACATAAAAGATCGTCTTCAATGTCTTATTTATGGTGTTATTTTTAGCTTAGCTGTTATGATTGTTATCTCTATGGGAGTTACATTTACAATTGAAACAGTTAACCCGCTTACTTTATTAATTCCTTTTATAATTTGCCTAATCTACATTTCTGTCTATCCATTAATGGATTTCTTATTTATTGCATTAAGTAAAAAATCTGATGAGGGGCTTACGCCCTTTCATAAAATAATTAGCAAATACTTCATCAATATTTCAAAAAGTAGATTAATTTCATTCTTTATGGCTCTATTGTTATATTCTTTATTTACTATACCTCCCCTTTTATTAAGCATATTAGGATTACCATTTTTATTTATCTGGATATTCTGGATGTTAGTTTACCCATTATTAATATTAATGCTATATGGAACAAAAGGTTATATCGCCGGAATTTCTAATGAATATTATCATATCCCAGAAATTAAAAGGTCAATCTTTTTAAATTTTGAAAACAGTAAACGTGGAATAAAACAGTTTGTATCTTTTCCTAGACCTTATATTTTTTTGGGATTTATGATATTTGTCTTTGTATGGGCATGGATATCTTTTTTTCAAACAATAAGTTTTTTCTTCACTGGTACTCTGGCTATATCCATAATGTCTTCATACTTTGTGTATGTAACCTTATTTTTTGGAATTATTGGATACTTTACACGATTTTGGGGAAGAAAAATTAAATATCGTGGTATTGATATTTATTTTGCTGCGTATTTAATGGCTGCGATTGGAATAAATGTATTTGTCAATTTTATATTGGTAAATATTACTACTTTGACTAGTACTTTAAATTTCTGGACTTTAACTCAGGAAATAGCACCAAATTATTTACTATTTTCATGGCCCTCAGTAATCGAAGAAATCATTCTAATAGTATTTACAACTTTTTATTTAGTATCAAGAAAGAATGAATTCAAATTTAATTTAAAGTATTCTAAAATTACTGAATGCGGTAAAGCTTTTGATCCTATACCTCTTTTTACTTTTATAAAAAATCCAAATCGAGAATTAAGAAAACATGCTGAGAGTACATTAATTCTTATGTTTGAGAGAATTCCGTTAAAATATGAAATTTCTCCAAATGAATGGAAATTCAAAAATTTACTAATTGATGGTTTATGTGATCCAAATATTAACTCGAGAAGGGTATGCTTCAAAATACTAAATCAATTAGAAGGAGATATTCCAGAAACAATGCTTCCTTGGATAATAGAGGGGTTAAGATCCCCAAATTATGATAAAGTCCTTCCTTTTGCGAGATCTCTGCTAAATGCTAAAATTGAACTATTAAAAAAAATCCCAATAGAAATAATTCTTAGCTTAATAAATGATTCTGAGTGGAGATTAAAATTAATCGGAGTAAAATTAATTTCAAGACTAATTCAACGAGAAAAAGAATTAGTATTAAAGTTGAATATTAAAAAGCTGATAGATGATCCAAATAATCAAATACAGATTGAGATTTTTAATGTTTTAGAAGGATCTGGGTTCTCTATTCCAATTAATATAATATTGAATAAATTAAATCATCCTAATAGAGAAATAAGAGCCGTTGCTATTCGAAATCTTAAAAACATTTCTTTAGATAATATTAATTTAGAATTAATTTCTCAAATTCTTCCCTATATGAATGATCCGACAGCAAATGTTAGAGCTTCTGTTTTTGAAATTTTAGCAAAAATAGGGAATTTTAAGAAGTTTTTAATTCCAATCTCACCACTTTTTGATGGATTGGTTGATTCTAATGAAAAGGTAAGAATATCAGCAGTTCAAGCGCTTGGAAAATATTTTGATGAAAACCCTAAAGCTCTAAATTTAGATATGATTATAAACAAGGTTGACCCAAGCAACACTAAAATTTTGAAAAACGTAATAAATCTTCTTGGCGATTTATGGGAAAAAGATCCCGAAAAAATTTTAACTATCCTCCTAATTTTCATAAAGTTTGAAGATAATGAATTAAAAAATGAAATCTCAAAGATTCTTATAACAATGTATCCTCGATCTCCAGATTTAATTTTTGAAAATTTAATAAAAATAAAAGATGAATCTAAATTTATATCAAAAGGGATTATTTCAAGCACTATAATTGAAATAGCTAGAAAGAATCCAGATATCGTAATCCCAAAGCTGCTTAACTTCATTCACAGTGATAATGATGATATAATATTAAATTCGATTGTTTCATTAGAGGGCTTAGTTGATAAATATCTTTATAATATAGATAAAAATATAATTCTTTCAATATTTCAAAAACCATATAATATCAATGCTAAAAAGGAAGGTTCTCAATTAATTTCAAGGATCGCTAAAATTGATCCAATCTACTTAAAACCTGTAATAAATGAATTATTGCAACTGCAATTTAAACAAGATTTATCAGTAAGAGTTATCTTAACAAAATCGTTATTAGAAATTGCTAGAAAAGAACCAGATTTAATACCAGTAAGTACTATAATAAATTTATATTCAGATAAGGATTCATTCATCCGAGAAACAAGTGTTAAAATATTAGGATTTATTGGCTATAAAGTACCTTTAGAAGCCGTGAATGTTTTACTAAACAAGGCATTAATTGATGAAGAATGGATTGTCCGGGATGCAGCTGTCTCAAGTTTAGGAATGATTATTCAAAAGGTTGATGATAAACGGCAAATTATTGAAAATTTAGTTTTATTAATGAATGATAGAAATAATTGGGTCCGTAATTCATCAATGAATTTAATTGCCTCAATAAAAAATATTGATTCCTCAATAATTCCAATTGAAAAGGTGTTAGGAAATCTACTTCATGAAAATTCTAAAGTTAGACAAGGAGCTGCTAAATTACTAAAAATATATGATTTTAATATTATTGATGACAATTTTGAAAAGGTTTTAATTCTATTAGGAGATGAATCTGATGATGTAAGAAGATCAATAATAAATACCATGATTGAAGTCATCCAAAAAGTTGGATTATCTAAAATTCTATCTAGATTATTGAAAAATCTCAGTGATTCTAGTTCTTTAGCCACACAACAATCCATTGCCTTAATTTTAGGAAGAACTGCTAAATATGAAGATGAAAAAATAAAGAAGAGAATCATTGCTTTATTAAAGGTAAGATGTGAGATGTCGCAAGATCCTATAATATGCGAAACACTAGCTAAACTAAAAGAAGCTTAAAAACTTAGTTAATTGAAAATACAAATAAATCTATATATTACTAAATTATATCTCTCTCTTTACTTTTTTCCAGCAATTTTTATTTACAGTTTAATAAGCTTAAATCGTTAATATTACGAATTAAAATATCATTAAAAATAATTTGGGTATATTAATTTATTTATTTAGGTGAATTTTCTTGGCAACACCTTCAACAAGTCCCAGTATTCCTATTCATCAAGTTCAGCGATTTGAGGATTTTTTAAGGTTATTCGAAGATAAACCGGGAGTATATAAGTATCAAGACCAAATTAATGATATTATTTCCAAGGGCGGAAATACTCTAATCATATTATATGAGGATTTATTAGCTTTTGACTCTCAAATTGCTGAAATGCTTAAAAAAGATCCTGAATTGCTGCTAGAAGATGCCACTGAAGCTTTTGAAAATATTTTAAAATTTCAAGGAGGAAGTAAAACCCCTCAGGAATTTTTTGTTAGGATCACCACAAAAGATGAGAATAGTCCATTAATTATACCTTTAAGAGGATTAAGAGCAAAGCACATTGATGCATTAGTATGTTTCAATGGAATTGTGGTTAGAAGTTCAACAATAAGACCAAAATTAGTTAAAGCAACTTTTGAATGTATGATATGTGGGTCTCAGTTTGAAGTAATTCAATTTACCTCAAAAATTAAGTGGCCAAAATTTTGTATTAACAAAAGATGTAAGGCTAAGGCACAATCAGATTTTAGATTAATATCTAAAAATTCTTTATTTATAGATTGGCAAAGTATTATGATACAAGAAATTCCTGAAGATTTACCACCTGGAAGAATTCCTAGATCCATCCAAGCAATTTTAAAACAAGATTTAGTTGATTTTGTAAAACCAGGAGACAGAGTAAAAATTATTGGTATTTTTAAATCAGTTATTGCCCAATCGATCAAAAACATCAATAGCACTTTATTTAAAACCTTCATTGAAGTAAATTTTGTCGATCCAGAAGATAAGACTGAAGATATCATAGAATTATCAAAAGAAGATTTAAAAGAAATTGAGAAGTTATCAAAAGAGCCAATGATCCAAAGAAAAATTGCGCGATCAATTGCTCCTACGATTTATGGAAGGGATGAACTTAAAATGGCTTGCGCTTTAAGTTTATTTGCTGGTACAAGAAAAAAAAAGCCTGACGGAGGCTATAAAAGAGGAGACATTCATGTGTTATTTGTAGGTGACCCTGGAACCGGGAAAAGTGAAATACTCAAAAGTGCTATTGATATATCACCACGAGGACTCTATACATCTGGGAAAGGATCTACTGCTGTTGGCTTAACGGCAGCGGTTATTAAAGATTCTGACACGGGACAAATGAACCTTGAAGCAGGTGCAGTTGTATTAGCTAATGGTGGTGTTGCGGCTATTGATGAATTTGATAAGATGAATCCTGCTGATAGGTCTGCTCTACACGAGCAGATGGAACAACAAACAGTTAGTATAGCTAAAGCTGGTATTGTAGCAACATTAAAAGCACAAACAGCAATTATTGCGGCAGCAAATCCTCGATCAGGAAGATATGATCGATATAAAACTCCAACTCAGAATATTTATTTACCACCTTCCCTCTTATCACGATTTGATCTAATTTTTGTAGTTATTGACAGACCAAATCCTACTGAGGATGCTCAAATGGCTGAGTTCATATTACAGAATTCTATGATTGGCCCGAATCAAACAATCACTGATGAAACTACTAAAATATCTCCGATATCTGGAGATTTCTTAAAAAAATATATTAAACATGCTAGGAAAACTTGCCATCCCATAATATCAGAAGAAGCTAAAGAACATATAAAAGATTTTTATTTAGATTTGAGAGGTCAATATGAAAGTGAAGATGCTGTTGTATCAATCTTAGCAAGAAATTTAGATGCACTTGTCAGATTAAGCGAAGCTTATGCCAAAATGGCATTAAAAAGTAAAGTACTTAAAGAAGATGTAGATGAAATTATAAAACTATTTAGGAGATATTTAAAAGATACGGGATATGATGAGACAACCGGAAAAATAGATATGGATAGGATTTTAGTTGGTCAATCTAGGAGTTCAATTAAAAAACTTGATAAATTTTTAAATAGATTGAAAGAAATATTTGAAGCAAATAATTGGAAATCAATGGAGAAGAAAGCAGTAATTCAAACTCTTGATGTAGATGAGGATTTAGATGAAAAATGGATTAAAGATGCTCTTGAAGAATTAATAAAAGAAGGAACTCTATATGAACCAAGAAATAATTTTATAAAGTTTACAAATAAAGAAGATTAGATAGGATGCAATTTAGACTATACTTTAAATAATCTTATTTCATTCTATACTACAAATATAATTTTCAATTTAATTAAGTTCATTTAGTGACTCAATATTTCAGCCGTACTTGAAAATTTAAAGGAAGCCATCATTGAAGAAAGTAAAGCTAAAAGGAAATATGAATTATTTGCTGAAAAAGCAAAAGAAGAAAATCTAATTGAAATTTCTTATTTATTTAAAGCCCATTGCGGCCATACCTGTTAAAGTAACGATTATATTACTCCCTATTGTTCCTAAAGTTGCCGTGGCAACTCCAACCAACAACGTGAATGTATAAATTAACCCATCATTCAATCCAAGTATAATACTTCGTATCTTACCGCCACCAACTATATGCTCTTCTTCTCGTCCAATCACTTCTATTCACAACGATGTAAATAACTGGATAAAGAAATTAAATATATTCATTAAATTTTATTATCAATCAATTTTTTACTTATTTATTTGTTATAAGAAAGTTTTATTTTGCTAAAGTGTACTTACTAGATGAATTTAAAAATGAGTATAAAAAGAGAGTTGGTTAATAATTAAAGCTGCTGTTTTTGAGGATATTCGAAGAATAGTATATAAGGAGGATTATCCTGAACCTATTGTCGCAAAAGATAAAGTAATAGTGAAAGTGCATTATTGTGGGATATGTGGGAGTGATATTACAAATTATAAATTAAAGTTATATCAAGTACCATTGATTATGGGTCATGAATTTACAGGGGAAGTTGTTAAAATAGGAGAAAATGTATCAGGAGTGAAAATTGGTGATAATGTATGTGGAGTAAATGTTGCTCTTGATTTAAGCGAAAGAAAATTAAGTGGAATGGGTATCTTTGAAGATGGTGGTTTTGCAGAATATGTCAAAGTACCTATTGAATATTTATTTCATATCCCTAAAAACATCTCAACAAAAGAAGCGGTAATGATTGAATCATTCGCTAATGCAGTTAGAGGTACGAGATTGTCTAATATTGAAGATAATCAAAATATCCTCATAATAGGTGGAGGAAATATTGGATTATGCTTTTTGAAATATTTACTAAATCAAAAGAACCCCAATTATATTGGAATAATTGAGCCTCATAATTATTTAAGAGAGAAAGCCCTACAATTTGGAGCCACAGATTCGTTTCCTCCTAGTATAACAAAAATCAAGAGTTTTATAAAATCCTATGGAGAGCCTTTTTTCATTTTTGATTGCGCAGGTAATGAAAAATCAATGCTTATGGCAATGAATTTAATAAAAAGGGGAGGGACAATTCTCCTTGAAGGACTTTATAAAGGTACAGTAACTTTTCCCCTGTCTATAATAAATTCGAAAGAAATTTGTATTAAAGGTTGTATTAGTCATGATAGAAAAGATATTTTAAATTCAATCGATTTTTTTGCCAAGAAAAAAGTTAACGCTAATGATTATATCTCAAAAATAATCTCATTAAAAGAAATGCAAGATACATTTAAAATGATTCTAACTCCTGGAGAAAGAAAATTTATAAAAATTATAGTAAAAATAGATTGATAAAATAAAATTTTCTATTCTAAATTAAATTTAAAATTAATGCGAGAATTTTAAAGATAAATCTGATATTAATTTGAATGCTTCTTCAACATGTTCTCCATTTCTTGCTGAAGTATATATTAATGAATTAGCATTTATTTTATTGCTAATTTCTTCAATCTCTGTTTTTGAAATATCTAGTTTAAGATCATTTTTATTTGCTAGTAAAATTAATGGAATATCCCTACAATATTTTTTCAGATCTGGTGTCCAAAATTTAGTAATTTGATAAAAAGTATTCTTTCTTGTAATATCTCCTACAATTAAAGCTCCATCAGATCCACTATAATATAAATGTCTCATTTTTACCCAACGTTCCTGTCCTGCTATATCCCATAAATTAAGCGATATTTTTTCATCAGAATCCGATTCCATTTTCTTGATAAATAAATTTGTGCCGATAGATGCCTTGTAATCTCTGGAGAATTGTCCTGAAATAAATTTCTTTACCAAACTCGTTTTTCCAACTCCAGGATCTCCAATAATAATGATCTTTAAATTGTATATTCGATCTCCCATTGTTATTTACGACTTTTCTTAATAATTATTATTATGTAATATTACATAATCGATTTAAAATAAAAATATGTAAGTATTAAATAAATTAAAATCTAAAATAAAACTAAAAGAAGATTCTTAAAGTTATAAGAGGAAAAGTTGATGACAACTGGAATAGTGTATGATGATATTTATCTACAACATAGGATAGGCACACACATTGAGAGTCATGAAAGACTTATTGCTATAATGGATTTTTTAAAAGAAAAAAAGGTATTTGAAGATCCAGATTTTAAACTAATAAAACCAAGAAAAGCAACATTAGAGCAGATAAAATATGTCCATAAAGAAAGTTTAATTAAAGAAATTAAAAATGTTTGTGAATTAGCTGAAAGAACCGGTCGTATCCAACACATTGATATGGATACAGACGCATCACCAATGACATATGAAGCCTCATTATATGCTGTTGGAGGAAATTTGCAAGCTGCCGATGAAATTCTGAATGGAAATTGCAAAAATGCATTTGCATTAGTAAGGCCTCCCGGTCATCATTCTAATTCCTATAAGTTTTCAGGATTTTGTATATTCAATAATATCGCTATTACTGCAGAATATCTTTTCAGAGAGAAAAACATTAAAAGAATTGCTATTATTGATTGGGATTGCCATCATGGAAATGGTACTCAAGATATATTTTTTGATGGTTCTAAATCTGATGGAGAACTAGTAATTTTTAACTCTCATCAGGATGGGAGGACTCTTTATCCGGGAAGTGGATTTATTGGTGAAATAGGTACAGGAAAAGGAAAAGGTAAAATAATTAATTACCCCATGCCTCCAAGGGCTGCTGATGATGTAATTTCTATTTATTTTGATGAAATAATTGCGCCTATTTGTGATGAATTTAAGCCTGAATTTATTCTCATATCAGCAGGTTTCGATACACATTGGACAGATGAACTAACAATGATGGGATGGACTTACCAGGCACCAGCAAATTACTTAAAAAAAATTAAAACAATTGCTAAGGAATTTGCAAATGATCGTATTCTAATTACTTTGGAGGGAGGTTACGAGGTTGACAAACAAGCAAAAGCTGTTTATAATTGTTTACAAGTTCTTAATAATAAATATGATCAATTAATTGAGGAAGAACCTAAAAAATCAGATAAAGAGCTATTAAATTATATGAATAATAAACTGATACCTAAATTAAAGGAGATATTAAGTCCTTATTGGGATACCTTCTAATTTCTTTAAATTAAAACTCTTTTTCTTTAACTTTTGTGCGATAATTTATAAACTTAGTTCACTATTAAAGTTACAAATTAGATCATTTTTTATAAATAATAAAAAAGGTGAATATAATTTCATACGAATATGAAAAAGATGACGAAGAAGAACCAAAAAAGCCCTCAATCCCTCCTTTAAGACCTCCATCTATGCCTCCTCCTACCGTCCCTCCTCCAACCATGCCACCGCCCTCTATACCACCAATAAGCCCTCCACCAACTACACCTGCTCCCTCATATCCAACATATGAACCTAAACCATCAATTCCTAGTGGTCCATCACAAGCAGAATATAATGCTGCAATAAGTCAAGTTCAAGAAAGAGATACTCGTCTCAGGGATTTAGAAATTCAACTCCAAAACGTTAATACTCAATTTGCTACTTTAAATGCACAAGTTCATGAAAAGGATCATCAAATAAACCAATTAACTTCTAAAGTCCAAAATCTTCAAGCCACTATAGAAACCTATCAAAACCAAATTAATCAGTTAAATAATGAAAAAGCACAATTGCAAGCACAATTACCACAGCTACAAGGTCAACTTCAGCGAGTTCAACAAGAAAATATGAATTTACAGCAACAAATTGGTCCTCTTCAATCGCAAATTAATAAATTGCAGGAAGAGTTAACTTATAAAGAAAGGAGGATTCAGGAATTAAAAGAACCCAAACCAGTTATGCCATCTAGTTTAGCACAAGGAATTACATCTCAAACATCAACTTTTGGAAGTAGCCCTTCTTTTGGAACATCTGCCGGACCAACATCTACCCCTTCCCAAGATGTAGGAGTTGAACTTGGCGGAACAAGGAGAATTTGCCCAAATTGTGGTGCATCTGGCTTTGCAATTAAGGAAGTTGAAGATAAGACCAAAATAATCAGTTACATCCCAAAACCACAATATGCAAAGAAAAACGTTTGTACTAAATGTGGATTTGAATTTTAAAGCAGTGAATTGTCAATTTTTAACAAAAATTTCTACGGAATTGCATCAGGGGTCAGTGTTTTCAATTATTTAAAAAATTTTATATAATTATTCTCTTAATCCTTAAATAATTCTTATTTCTAAATTTAATACTAATATCATTAGAGATGTTTTTAAAATAAGTTTAAAAACTCATTTATAGATATTTCATATCATAACAATTCATAAGGAAAATTATTTATATAATAATTTTAATTAATATTGCAAATTTAATTTAGAAAAAGTTAAGGGAATATTTGATTATATATGTCAGAATTTCGTGAAGATTTATTAATTTCACCTATTAATAAAAAGCGAGTAATTGGAATATTTCTCATTACTATCTTATTTATTTCCCTATTTGCTTTTTCGGTTCTTCTTTATAGTTTAATTTTTGGTAGTCAAAGGCCTTATCCTAGCGACCAATTATCAGAAGCAGAATATGAAGAGGGGAATCCGGTATTTATCCCCATACCCTTTAATTGGACAGATATTTTTAATAATTTAAATTTAACTCAAGATCAACTTCAAGACTTATTAGACTCATTACAAGATATGTTTGATGGTGATATTGATGATCTAGATTTAGGAAATTTTTCACAAACTATTTTAGGCTTATTAGCTTCTGAAATTGAAGTATTTAGAGTTTTTTATTATAGTAATATCAACAACATGGTAAATAAATTATGGAAATATGAATGTTTTGATGAATATACCGGAGATGGATGGTATTCAACTGCCTCCACTCAAAATTATAACTTTTATCCTTATAATGATTGGCTTACTTATCATTCTGATAAAGATTTACTGAAAATAAAAATGCCATTAACTCCTACCTTAGGAATAAATTCTATGGTTACTCCTACTCTTTTTCCGAATCCATATGTTATTGATGGATCGGTTTATGCTCCCAATATGGTTCTGACAGCACCGGATAATCCTAAATTATATAAAAATGATTTTAATAGCACTACAATGGATCTTACTTTTATAAGTGAAGCAGATGTAAACATGAGTTATTATATGTTTGGCTTAAACCTTCCCTCGAATGATGATATCAATAATAGTGCTGTTGAAACAATGTATACCCCCCTTATAATTCAAAATCGATATTTACAATTACCTTTAACTTTAAATGCTTATCTAACTAATAATTATTTTGTTAATCAGATCGTTGTAACATTAAATAATACTATAAATGAATATGACAATGCCTTTGTAGTAGCTAATAAGATTAGAAATTATCTTCAAACCTATTTTACGTTTCCAATCGATCCTAACTCTTATAATCCTGCTCCGCCAGGTAGAGATGTTGTTGATTGGTTTTGTGAGACCAAGCAAGGGGTTTGGTCTGATTTTGCATCTGCCTTTTGTGTTTTTTGTCGAATTTTTGGAGTAGCAAGTCGATTTGTTGATGGTTTTAATAGTTTTGGCATTCAAGAAATGTTTGATCCTTTTGAAGGCGCAAATGGTTTTGCAATTAAGTATAAAAATTTATACAATTGGGCAGAAATTTATGTGCCATCAGATTATTTGGGAAATGGTCAATGGGTACAAATGGATATCATATTTGACAGTTTTGGAACCGGGGGAAGTCCAGTAATAGGAGGAGATTATAATATTTCTGTATATACGGATCAACCCTTTCCTGCGGTTTATTTTCGACCAGATACAGCGAACATAACTGCTTATTTGAGTTCTACTACCGAACCTATAGATAATATAGGAATTACCTTTAGAGATGTAAGTACCGGGGAACTTCTTGGTAAGGACTATACAGATTTTAATGGACAAGCTTCAATTTTAGTAGATATTAATGATTCAAAAATAGTCGGGCATCATCTAATAGAGGCAAGAGTAAATCCTGTCATAGCAAATTATACTCTCTTTACAATCTTTGGAGATATTGAGGTAGAACTAACATTAGTGGATCCAACAATGGTAAATCGTTCTGATTCAGCACCAGATATTACAAATGTCCAGGGTTATTTATACGATCCAGTATCTAATAAAAGAGTTAAGGATGCTGAGGTAATTTTCAAATTATTCCAATATGGTACGAGTAATGAAATCTTTAATGCTTTTATCCCTTCAACCCAATTTACTGATCCTAATGGTGAATTTAACGAAATTTTAAACATTAATCCTATCGTACCAGCAGGTCAATATGAAATAAGGGTTGATTTTAATGGAACATGGATGTTACCCATATTTTATGTCCCTTTTACTAGTATCGTTCCAATTACGAACTCTAGCCAACGACGAGAATTTAATATAACCAAGGCATTATCCCTATACTTTTTTATAAACAGTTATCCTGCGAATGATTCGAATAATCCTGTTCTCTTTAGAAATGTTGATGTTCTTACTCTTACTGCAAGAGTCATGCTTGAAAATATAGGACCAGTTCAAGGAAAAAGAGTCTTCTTTTATGACTATACAAGAGGAAGGGTTGAATTAGGAAGTGAGATTACAGATATAAATGGATATGCTTCAATTTCTTACCCAGTGAATGAGAGTTTCACAGTAGGTCCAAATCTCTTGTATGCTAGACACAGGATGCAAGAAAACTATTCTTATTTTATTTTAAATGAAGAACCAACAATATTCGCGATTGGCCCATTCCCAAGGGAAATTAATCGTACGGGCTCAGGTAATTCAAATACGATATTTAATATACAGGGAGATATTACAGATAGTACTAATGGAAATCCACTACGTAATTGTGAATTAAGATTAAGATTATTTAGAGGAGGATTAGATTACTCTTCTTACTTAATTCCTAGCGAATATTTCTGGTCTAGGGGGGATGGAACCTTTGACTGGAACTTTGAAGTTGCCTCAAATACCCCAATAGGAAATTATACGTTAAGAATAGATTTTAATGGAACGATTGATTATTCTGGTCATCCAATCTATCCCTATTTCTTTAATTTACCATTATTAGATTTAGATACTTCATATACATTGCCATATGAATTATCAGTTAGTAGTCTTGCTACATTATCGTTTAACTTTTGGATAAATGGAACTACTTCGTACGATTATAATCAACCAGTCATTAATCGAAATGGTGATCTTGACTTCTCTGTTTATTTAACTTGGGGTGGTGCACCAATAGGAGATGGAGAACCAATAGATTTTTATGATGTAACTCAAGATATGTTTATTGGTACTGCATTTACTAATTTAGGGTTTGCTCAAATACTATACAGCACAGATAACTTTACTATTGCCGGGCCCCATCAAATATATGCAAGATGGGGATCATATTATAATTTTTCATACTTTATTTTGGATGAACAAATAATAGTTGATTTTGAAAGTGGGCCTGTACCTCGTGAAATAAGTAGAGGTGTAACATCATTCAATTTACATGGGTATGTAAATGATTCTTTTAATGGGCTTCCTATAAAATATGCAGAAATTTTTGTCTATCTATATGATGGTAATACTGATGTTTCATATTACTTAATCCACCAAAGTGGTTCACTACAGTTAGATAGTACTGGTGAATTTAATCTTTTTTATTCAGTCTCAGGTACTACACCAGAACAAAACTATACAATCAAAGTAGAATTTAATGGAATTTTCTTATATTCCTATCCCCCAAGTAATAATCCGCATGATTTTTATTTATTTCTACCTAATTTCTATGATATAGTAAATGCTTCTCATCAGCTTAAAGTTAATGATCCAGATAATCTTGATATTTATTTATCAGTTGAAGAAAACCCAACTTTACCATTTTATGATAACTCTAAACCTCCTGAAACCTATGGATTTGGAGAAGTAGCACTAATCCAAGTTACCGTTGTTCATATTGAAGATATATTTAATAGAGAAGTAAGAATTTATGATGATTATGATAATACTCTATTAAATTCTTCTATCTTTACAATTCATGCTTTTACAGGATTTGTACAGTTTAATATTCCAACTAATAATTTCCACGCTGGATTAAATAGACTTCGAGTAGAATATCATACTTTTGCTACAATCAATATTACTTACGTCGTAGTAAATGAAACTTTCATAATATCGCCAAGTTCAACTAATTCTGTTTTACGGAATTTTGATAGTTTTAATATTAATACTTACGTACAAGATGGAACTATTGACTTAAATGGTTTGGAAATTACATTACTCCTATTAGATAGTAGTTTTAGCGATGTATCATTTTATCTAAATATTGCTGGACCTCAAACAATAACAGTATATAATGGATACTATCAATATAACATTAATTCAATATTCTTAAATTGCCCTGAAGGACAGTATTATCTAAGAATCGATTTTTATGGTAATATTTTTGATACAGGAATTAGCTTGTTTAATTATATGGGTCATGAAAGTAGCTCACTTATTCCTTTAAATATTAGTGCAGGAACTACACTTTCAGGAAATTATGATACTAGAGTTGTTAAAGATCAGTATTATGAAGGAGATGACTTATATGCATATGGTTATTTAAGATGGGATAATGGTACTGAAATTGCCTTTAAAGAAGTAAATGTCACTATCCGAGATAGTTTAGGGAATATTATTACTAGCGCCACTGGTTTTACCGATATTAATGGATTCTTCAATATTACAATTGTGATTGGAGCTGGATGGCCAGATAATGCAGAAGTATGGGTAACTTTTTACCCAGAAGATAATTTTTCTGCTCCAAGATATTACTTTATTAAATCAAGTGAACAAGAGTTATTTAGACCTTAAATACAAAAATCTCTAAAAAAATGAGAAAAGTTTTTAAAAAAAAAATAAACATTGGAAAATTAGGGAAAAAGAAAGTAAAGTTAGCTATAGGTTTATTTTTTTCAATTCTATTTTTATTTAGTTTAAATAGTTTCAGTACAAATCTCCCAACTTATATTGATGATAAAAATTTAAAAAAATCAGGAATATGGGCAACCTTGGATATAATTGATATCTATAACGTCAATAATTCTCGACATCCTCATAATAGCTTAATACAAATTTATGGTAGATTATATAATAGGATATGGGATGACGGTAAACAAGGATATACTGTGGCTTTAATAATTGATGATAATTTATACCCAGGAATAAATGATATTACAGATTCAAATGGATATTTCCAAATTAATTATAATATTGATATTGATCATTTTTCTTATGATGTGTATAACCCTCATATAATCAACTGTTCAGTTATTGATTCTACTCCTGACAATGTAGAATACCGTACTCATTTACAAATTTTTGTAAACATATCTTCTTATTTTAATGTGCAGGATCCTCAATCTGCCTTTTTACATGGTGAATTTTTTAATTTTGATGGTTATTTAAACTTACAAAACGGAATGGGCATCTCTTATGCCTTGGTTAACTATTATTGGTATGATGATTCTAATATTGTAGGTTCAGGTTTCTTTTCAACAACCATGCTTGGTGAAATCCCACAGGACTCTATTTTTATTCCGTTTGTTTTAGAAAATGATTTAACTCTAAAATTGAACTTTTCAAACCCTCCATTTATAGGTTATTCAGAAGCAGTAATTTTTAATACTAAGATTTTTTCAGATATTTCCTGCTTATGGAATTTACCCTCTACTATTACTGAAAATAGCAATTTGAATATTGCTGGACAATTAGTATCGACCACAAATCCCTCCGTTTTAATTACTAATAGAGATATAGATATATATTATAATGGATCTTTTATTGGAACAGATAGAACAGATAATAATGGAGATTTCTCTTACATTTATTCTCTCCCTGCTGGAACAGGTCTTTCTAGTTTAAGAATAGTATTAGTTGGGAGTGGTTTAGAAACAACTCAATATATTGATGTTAAGGCTCAACAACCAAGTGGACCTTCAACCCCAGGTGAAACTCCTTTCTTTATGTTTTTAGTAATTTTTTTACCAATTTTAGCTGTTATTATTGTAGGATTATCAATTTATGGTTATCGTTATTATAAAAGACAAGATAAGCTTTCAAGGGTTGTTAATCTACCTCTTGAGAGTAAAATAATTAATCTTAAAATCTTAAAAGATTCTGGAAGATTAGAAGAATCTCTTTCTTATCTTTTTAATGCAATTTATATGGATTTAGTAAATGCTAAATTTGGAAGAACAAGAGATATTAATGAAACAATAAGAGATTTTGCGATAATTAGCGTAAAAGATTTAAAACTAAATCCTACAACTATTTATCCTTTTATTCAAAAAATTGAAGAAATTATTTATGCAAAACCGTTTCAAATATCTGATCGTGATTTTTATAAGACTGTAGAATTATTTTCCCCAATTTATTTACAATTAACCGGTTATAATTTTGTATTGAATTTTTGATTAAATATTACAATATAGAAAAAAACAGAAATTATGACAAAAAAAAAATAAGATAAAAATAAAAACTTGAAAAAAATAATTTATTAAAATAGAAAAATATACTGAAAGGGTTTTAATATGGTAAAAGTAAAGAAAAAGAAAAAGGAACCAGAACCAGAATTAGATGTGACACAAAGTTTCGAAAATGTTAAAGTATTAGTTCAAACAGAACGATCCACGGAAGCTATAGCTTATATATATCTTGTCTACAATGATTTAGTTAGAAAAAAGTATAAAAAACCTAGATTAGCCCATCAAACAATTCGTGAATATGCAATTACTTGTGTTAATGAATTGGGACAAAAACCCGAAT
>JBHLPZ010000005.1:0-42252 GCA_048885325.1 Candidatus Odinarchaeota archaeon | reverse complement strand
AAAAATGCAAAACTAAGAATTAAAACTGCAATGAAAGGAGTTCCTCCTAATTTAAGTATAAACCAATACAATTCATATAAAAGAAATATATAAACTATTAGTAGAATTAACCTTAAGATATATTGCTTACGGGTAAACGTAGACTTCTTTGGTTCATTATTTGAATCTGACATTTTTCTAAATTTTTTTTATAGATATTTACTTGAAATATAATCTCTTGCTTTTTCAACATGTTCTTTCGTTTCTTTAGTTTCAATTTCTTTCTCAATCTCAGTAGAAATAACATCTTTCTCTATTTCGAGTTTAAACGAAATGTTAGAGTAATTTTCTTCTAAAACAAAAGGAACAAAATTGGTACCACGTCCTTCATAAAATTTAAAGAAAAACTCATAAAAGTGGAGCCTTAAGGCATTTAAAAACACGAGTATACCTTCAATAAGGATAACAATTATATTTCCAAAGATTAAACTTATTACAATTATAATTTGCTCAAAAAGATTTTGATTTGATATCATTGAGACCAATTCTGTGATCGCAAGCATTAAAGAAACATGAGCTAATGCTAAAGCTAATAAACGGATATATGAAAGAACATTGCTAGGTACTGAAAGTACTGTTTCAAAGGTATCCATGGAACCTTCTGCTAATAGTTCACCATATGATAATTTTTTTAAATAAGAAATTCCAATTGCTTTTCCTATAGGTTTAAAAAGTAATAATAAAATACCAGGTATTAAGGGAAAAAGCACTGGAGGAAACGGTGGAGCTAGCCAGGCAGTAAAATCAAAGCGATACTTCAAAACTAAATAAAAAGCTCCGTCTAAAAAAAGAATTTTCATAAGAGATTCAGTAAAAGCCTTATATTTTTGGGAAATTTTACAATAATTTATAAATTGAATTATCCATCCTAAATTAATATGAATTACTCCTAAAAAAATTGTAATAAAAAAGATAGTGATAACATTATGCAAGGGATCATATAATATAATCGTTCCTACAAATGGTATTGGTATTGGTAATGGTTCTAGATGATACCCTAAAATTTCATGTGCTCCAAAAAATTCTCCATATAAAAATCCACCCAGTATAGCCCAAAGCCCACACCAAAAAATTATCCAACAAAAATTATAAAGATTTCCTCCTCGTTTTCTAAAAACAATTGCGCCAATAATTCCTGAAATAATTAAAACTAAACCATGGCCTATATCGCCAAACATTAATCCAAAAAGTAAAGGAAATGTGATAAACAAAAATGGGGTTGGATCTATCTCAGAATATGAGGGTGTTCCATACATTTTCGTTAATGTCTCAAATGGTCTGATTAACCAATTATGAGCCATCAGAGAAGGAGTTTTTGTTTTTAAACTATCCCATTTTTCTATTGGTTCCTCTGCTTCACTCTTTAAATCATCATTCAACTCATTTTTAATTTTAGATTTCTTGTATTCAGAAGGATTTATTAATTTTTGCTCCTTTATCAATCGACCTTGCCTTCCAATATTAATAATTTCTATTGAAATTTCATCATTAAATACATCAATTAATTTTTGATAGACTTCTTTTTTTTGAGTTTGTGGAGCAAAAAATTTATAACCTAATCGATTTAATGATAATTCTTCGAATTGAGTTTCTGCCCAATTATATTCCTCAAGATTAGAAATAACTTCATGAATAGCAGCAAATTTTAATAAATTGTCATCTCTTATCCTCTCTATTTCTTTTTCATATTTTAAGATATAATTCTCTAAAAGATCAATTTCATTATTAATTCTATTAAAGTTTATGCCATTAGAAAGTAAAAATTTCTTCAAAATCGGGACTTGTTCAGCATGAATAAGACCAATTTTTTCTGTTAATTTTAATTCTTGATCTTGCGGATATATAATGAAAAACGTTGATCTATCAGCCGAAATTTTCTGTGAATGAATAATACAAGGAAATTCTGCAAAATCAAAAATAACTTTTAGATTATCAATATTTTTTGAAAATGTTGAATAAACCTTGAACTCCAAATTAGTTAATTTCTGTAGATTTTCACGAGTTAAATTATATCTTTCAAGAAATTCATATGAATTCTTTATGTTAATCATTCTTTCTAACTCAATTTTAGTATCTGAAATGTATTTATCTAATTCTATGAAACGGTTCATGTAATAGGCAATTTCTTCTAAAAGATGATTTATTAACTCATGAGAATCTTTTGTAACATATTGAATTTTCTCTGTTTTCTTAGTTTTAATTTCCCGGAAATCATTTTCAGTAATGTTGAATTTATTAAATAGGAGGTTTAAATTTGTTCTTAGAGTTTTAAGTCTTTCTTTATAAAATTCTTCCTCTTTAGTAAATTGAGTTGATATATATTCTTCTTTTGACTTTATATGGGCTATTTTGAGTTGAGCTAATGTAGTTAAAAGAATATCTTTATAAAGAGGGTTAATCTTTACGAGAAATAAACACATTTCTTTACTAATCTTCATTTTAAAAATCTTTATCTTGTAAATTCTTCCTTAATCAAATTTTTAGTTTTTTTCAATCTTACAAAATTTTCTCTATCTAATTCTTCTAAAATTTCCTTGATCATTTTAATTTCTAATTCTAACTGAGGCTTAATAGCATTTTTTAATCCATTTATTCTTCGATTTATCTTTTTAAAATTAAATAAGAGTTTTAACAATGTATCTTCTTTTTCTGCATATATAATTATGCTTTCAAAAAAATCTTTTAAAAATAAAATTAAATCATCAAGATGATAAGATGTCGTTTCAAATGAATAAGGTGGCAATAATTTCTCTTGTTTTAATTCATAGAAAATAAATGGTAATAAAATTCCAATCTTCTTTCTAAATGTGACCTCTATAGATGGTTTAAATTGAATCCTACTCATTTCATTTATAATTAATATTTGCCTTTTTCCCATTTCTTTATATGTTTCATTAAGTTTTAATAACGCTTTTTTATACAAATTATAAAAGTCTCTTTGGGATTTTTTATATTCTGACCATAATATTTTAATTTGTTGGATTAATTGATCTTGCTTATACTCTAAAAAACTCTCTCCTCTAATTACAAAATTTAATTTTTTAGTTAAATTGATTAAATTTGTTTTTGTTGGTTGTAATTTTCTAAAACTTATTTTTTTTACACCTATTTTGGATAATATTTGTCTATATATTCTTGATGGATTCTATATAATTGATTTTTTGGAAGGTTTGATAAAACTTTCCATGCTATTGAAAAAGTTTTTGAAAAATCGCGATTTTCATCATATCTTTGATTAATAAATTTTCTTTCAAAATCATCACCAAACTTTAATAATGCCTTTTGTTCTAAATTTAAACTATCTTCTCCTATTACCGAAATTAGGTCTCTAACTTCAAAAGCACTTGAATAAGATGCTAGAAGTTGAGAACTAATATCCGCGTGATCTTCTCGCGTTGTTTCTTTACCAATAGCATCTTTCATTAATCGAGAGATTGATGCTAAGACTTCGAAAGGAGGATATATTCCTTTTTTTTGTAGGTTTCGATTCAAAACTAATTGCCCTTCTGTAATATATCCAGTTGTATCTGGAATAGGATGAGAAATATCATCATTTGGCATTGTTAAAATTGGAATTTGTGTAATTGATCCTTTTTTTCCTTTGATTACACCTGTTCGTTCATATATAGATGCAAAATTTGAATATAAATATCCTGGATACCCTTTTCGGCTAGGAATTTCCTCTTTTGCCGAACTTAATTCTCTCAATGCTTCAGCATAATTAGACATATCAATTAAAACGACAAGGACATGCATATCTCTATCAAAAGCAAAATATTCAGCCGTTGTTAATGCTACTTTAGGGATAATTAAACGTTCCATAATTGGATCATCCGCGAAATTCATAAACGAAATTATATTTTGTATATTTCCACTTTTTTGAAATTGATTCATGAAGAAAATAGCTTCATCTTGAATAATTCCGATTCCACAAAAAATAACTAAAAAGGGCTCTTCTGTTAATACTTTAGCTTGAGTTACTATTTGTGCTGCAAGTCTATTATGTGATAACCCTTGTCCGCTAAAAATAGGTAATTTTTGGCCTCTAATTAATGTAAACAATCCATCAATCGTAGAAATTCCTGTTTGTATGACTTCAGACGGATATTGTCTTGCATATGGATTAATTGGTGCCCCATTAATGTCTCTTTCTACATCAGTTAAAATATCTGAACTTAAAACTTTTTTTGTATATATATCGATTGGTTTTCCAAGGGAATTAAAAACTCCACCTAACATATCTTTGGAGATTTTTAATTTAAAAGATTCTCCTGTAAAAATGATCTCAGAATTTTTTGACGACATCCCTTTAGTATCTTCAAAAACTTCAATAACAATCATTTCTTCATTCATTTTTACCACTTGACCAATTCGATCTATCTGTCCATTGGTTTTTATTGCAACTATTTCTCCATATTGTACATCATGGTTATTTTCCATGAACAATAAAGGTCCAATAATTTTCTTAATATTTTTATAACTAATACTCATAATTTTCACACGAATCCATAAACTGATTGTAATCTATTAAATTCAGAGAGAAGTTTTTCTTTTAATTCTTCAATTTTTTTAAACTCCTCGTTTGGGATAGAACTACTTATTCTTAATATGTCATTAATAATATCAAGATCCTTTATATCTTCAATAATAATACCTTGATTTAAAAGCTCTTTAGCTTTTATATATAATAAAAGGATTAATTTTATTTGACTCATCAATTTTTTAACATCGGTATAATTATCAATAGCATCAAATGCATTTTGTATTAGAAAACCTTCTTTAATTAATTTAGCACAAAACAAAACTAATTGCTGGTCTTCAGGGAGATTTTCTTCACCAATTAATTGAGTAATATTTCTTAAATTATTTTCTGTAGATAGTATTTCATTTACTAAATCTCTAGTTTCCATCCAATCAAGTTCTAATTCATGCCAATAGATATCTTTTTTAGCCCACCAATTTGAAATATATTCTGGATACTTAGAATAGGAATCAAGCCAGCTTAATGCAGGATAATGTTTTGCATAAGCTAATCTAGCATCTAATGCCCAAAAAGCTTGAACAAAACGTTTTGTCGTAGCTGTAACAGGCTCACTAAAATCTCCAGACGGAGGAGATACTGATCCTATAATTGTTAAAGACCCTAGATTTTTTTCTCTTACTTTATCATTGCCTAAAATATTCACTACACCTGCTCTTTCATAAAAGCTAGATAATCTTGAAGGCAAATAGGCAGGGTAACCTTCTTCTGCAGGCATTTCTTCTAAAAGACCCGAGATCTCTCTAAGTGATTCCGCCCATCTTGAAGTACTATCTGCCATAAGAGCAACATTATACCCCATATCTCTATAATACTCTCCAATAGTAATACCCGAAAAAATACTTGCTTCACGAGCAGAAACAGGCATATTTGAAGTATTAGCAATCATTACAACACGCTCTAGCAATTTAAGTCCTGTGCGTGGATCTATTAATTTTGAGAATTCTTTGAGACTATCTGCAATTTCATTTCCTCTTTCTCCACAACCTACAAAAACAATTACATCTGCATCACACCATTTGGCTAGTGTTTGTTGAATAACCGTTTTGCCAGTTCCAAATCCGCCTGGAACAGCAACCGTTCCCCCTTTAGTTATTGGAAAGAGAAGATCAATTACACGAGTTCCTGTAATTAACGGCTCATTTGGACTTAATTTTTTCCGAAATGGTCTACTTAATGTAACAGGCCATTTTTGTATCATATTAAATGTCTTTTCATGACTATTATTTTTAAGTCTATAAATTTCATCTAATATTGTATAATCTCCTTCCTTAACTACAAAACTTAACTTTCCAAATTCCATTGGGGGAGCCATAATATAGTGTTTAACTAATGTTGTTTCTTGGACAACACCAATAACATCCCCCCCTGAAATGGCAGCATTTTCTTCTTTTAATGGAATAAAATGCCATTTCTTATCTCTTGATATTGGAGGTAAATCTTTTCCTCTTTCTAAAAAGTTAGTCTCACTTGATTCTGAAAAAAACATCTTTAGTGGTCTTTGAATCCCGTCAAATATGCCCGATAATAAACCAGGAGCTAATTCCATAGATAATGGTTCTTTCATATCAAATACTTTTTCGTTCAGTCTCATATTACTAGTATTTTCAAAACATTGAATTATTACCTTATCTGAATGAATCTGTATAACCTCACCTAATATATTAAGATTAGAAACTCGTATTAGATCATGAAGGCGAATTTCATCTTGTAATCCTTTTATTTCAATTATCGAACCATATATTGCTGAAATATATCCTGTATTATAATTTTTAGATGTTATCATATTCTATCAAATATTTTTTAATATCATCTCTTTTTTTAGTAATTAATTCTTCAAATTCTATACTCAATTCTTTATAATTTGAATCAGATATCAAATTAGAAAATTCTATTTCAATATCAGCAATTTTTTTTGTTAATAATGTATTAATTGTGTTATCATAGGAAATATCAACATTTGATAATGTGATCTTAAATCCACCAATAAATTCATCAATAACTTCCTTCAATTGGACTTTACTCTTGAATAAATTTTCAATTTCCGAAAAATGTTCGTTAAAATAATGATAATCTCTGGAGTTAAAAAAAATAATTATAGTTCCACGGTGACTGATATCAGAACTAATAGTTTTAAGTTCTTTTATAATAAATTCAATATATTTTGAATATTTTTTTTCTATCGATGTTTTTATATCTTTATAAAGACATTTCTTCAAATCTTTTATTAATTCATCCTTTAACTGAAGAAGGTGATCTTTTGCTTCTATAAGAGTAGAGGTTAATACATTATTTAAGATATCAATATATTTTGCTTCGAAATCATGTTTAATTTTTTCTGATTTTTTATAAATTTTCTCACTATAATTTTTCCTTATTTCAGTCTTTTGAAATAACTTATTTCTTTGAATTTCTTTTATTTCTTGTTGAGCCTTATCAACCATAAATAATCCTAAAAGACCTACTTTTTTTTTTAAATCTGCCTCTTCAGAAATATCCTTCACCTTTATGAAATTAAAATTTTCCCAATAGATCTATATATTCTATTTATAAGAAGATCTTTTGCATTTGGTTCCATATTAAAAATGTCTGGTATATAAAAGATAAATGGTATTCTTCTATTTAGTTTAAAATCGATTAAATAATCTAGAATTTTCTCAGGTAAATCCATAGCTATAATAATTAAACTTATCGATGGATTATTAGTTATCTTATTAAATTCTTTTAAGAAGTCATCATTTTCATTAAGAATAGTTCCGTCAATTCCAATCATTTCTAACATTGTTACAGTTTCATCATTTCCTATCACATAAATTTTTTGTTCTGGCATTAAAAGTTATACCCCAATTTTTCTAAAATTGATTTTACTAAATTATTTCTATTATTGAAATAATTTTCTTTTAATTTTTCAATTTCTTTATTATTATTACTTTTAAAATTTGAGATATGATTTTTCATCGTTTTTAAAAGATCATTTATAATCGAATTTACAAATTCTTCTTTTTTTTTAAGAATTTTTTCCATTTCATTCTTTCTTTCGGTTTCTAATTGTTTAATTTCAATTATACTTTCCTTTTGTGCCTTTTCGATTAAACTTTTATAAAGATCTTGAATATCTTCCAACCATTTAAACAACTCCATATTTATCAACTCAAAAATAAATCCTTGTAAGATCAATCCATTTTTTCTAATCTACTAAACTTATTATTAATTATCTTTACTAAATTTGGTATAATATATAATTTGACTTCTTTTTCTTTTTTAATTATTAGTTCAATTATCCTATAAATTGTTAAATATTCTATATCATCTATTTTTATCTTAAATTTTTTAAAATAGTATTTAGTATATAATCCATCAAGTTCCCAGATAGGATGTTCAAAAGTGCTTAGACTAATATGATAATCTAATTGAATGATTCTTCCTAAAAATTCGTCAACTTTCGAGAAAAAGTCTTGTAAAGTACCTTGATTTAAAAGGATATCTATTTTTCTTTCATCTAAGAATAAATAATTCCTGACAATAAATTGATTTAACAATTGTGGATCAATTTTATTTAAAATTCCCCTGTAAATCAGATTAATGTTATATATCTCTGTCATAAATAGATCATAAAAGGATATCATCTCTCTTTCTTTTTCATTAAATCTCCTTTCTCTTTCCATTAAATTTATATAATATAGTCGGTCTAGAAATGCTTCAAGTACAAAAATCTCATTATATTTTTTAAAGTAAAGAATCCCTTCTCTTATTGCCTTATTATATTTAGTTGTTTTCATAAATAATTGGATTCTATCTAAAGAGGATATCTCAATTAATTTTTTTATAAAATCTGTATTTTCTAAATATTTTTCAATTAAAAAGTTAACATTTTTAGACTTTTCTTCTATATCCATTCCAATAATTGATCCCAATATAATTTGTTTGATATTCATAATTTCATATTTTGATAAATAATCTTTTAAAAAACGTCTAATATTTAAGGGAGATATAAAAATTAATTTCCCTATTAGTCTAAAAAAGACATCATATAAACTTTTCTCTATTTCTTCGATGGTATTTTTACTTATTTTTAAGTTTGGGTAAAATGGTGCAATGAAACTCAAAAAATCTTCAACAGTCGAAAAATCTGCTAATTTGTTTAAAGTATCTTCATCCATTATTAATTGCTTTAAAAAACCAATTCTAACGAAAGTATAAGCATAAGACGGTACAGGTATACTCGTTGAAAGTTCACCACAATTTAATTAAAAATGAAAATTAAAAAATTAATTTAAGGAGTTGGAATTTTCGTCCATAGAAGTATTGCTATTATTAGACCATAAATTGCTAATGCCTCTCCTAATGCTACAACCAAGAAGGCTTTGAAAAATGACTCTTCTCTTTCCGTTAGTGCTGCAATAGCAGACGTACCAACTGTTTTTATAGCAATACCACTTCCTAAAACAGCTAATCCCACCGCTAATGCTGCAGCTAAACCTAAGATTCCTGCTGTAGCAGATTGATAATATTGAAGATTTTCTGTTTGAGCCGCAGTAAAACTAATTATTCCATTCACCGAAAAAAATACAATAAAACCTAAAATAACTTGATATAGAGCAATCAATAGATAAAATTTCTGTTTTCCATTCAAATTATTCACTTTTCATAATTAATTTAAAATTTATTTAAGTTTATAAAATAAATAATTACGTAAAAATTTTTTCATTTCGATACAATATCCTTGAACTTTTTGACAAATTAATTAATATATTTTCAATTTAAAGAGTTATTAAAGGTATAATCAAAAATCAGAGTATAAATATAGTTTAATATCTTAATCTCTTAATAAAGTATTTGAGATCTTTAACTAGGCAAGCAAAAAAATAAGATATCTCAAATACTATCTCAAATGCACAAACTAATTTCTTTTAACTTCTTTTTTAAAATAAAATTATGGCTTAAACCATTCAAAAAAATAGTAACTTTTTGTTAATGGATTTGCGATTACAAACTTTTTCCTCACTGAGGTTGCCAACCTTCCTGCTCTAACCATATCAATAGCAGTTATTTTGGTATCACGAGGCAAAACATGTACTATAAAAGGAGAATGCTCAAGACCAGGACCCTTTCTGTATACTACAAAATCAGCTCCAAATTTTAGGCCTGGGCGCGGAATATATCCCTTTTCACGTAAATCTTGATATATAATGAATTTTTCCTGAAATTTATAATGTATTTGTTTTGCGATATCAAAAAATTCTTCTATTGTCAAATCTTTCTCTTTTTGTGGGTCAAAAATAGTAATTTTCCCCTTTTGTAGTAAATAAAATGCTTCCTCAATAGACAATTCAGAAGGTTTTGAAAAATATTCTAAACGTGGTTTAGCAATTCCGAGAGGAGAACCAAAAAATTTTTTCTTAACATATAGATATGATGCATGTAATGGATCAAAAACAATAACTCTTGAATTTATAAACTTGGTAGGTATTTTTTCTGGTATGGATTCTTCATTAATATCTTCTAGGGAAACTTGATTTTTCTGTTCTTCATTCATCAATCTATAATCATTAATTATAGTTTAATAAATCTTTCAATTTTACCATGAGTAGATGGAATTATATAATTTTCAATATTAATAATTTTGATAATATAATAAAAAATACTTGTGTTTAAAAAATGGTGATTCGTAAAGCTATTGTGGCCGGTAGTTTTTATCCTCGATATAAACCAGATTTACTTAGTATCTTAAAAGAATCTTTTACCGATAATAAGTTTGGTCCTGGTGAAGAGCCAAAAACATTAAATCAGAAACAAAGATCTATTATTGGCGGTGTTTCTCCGCATGCAGGATATATTTACTCTGGTTGCTGTGCTGCATTTACATTTTTAAATTTGTTTAAAGAGAAGGTTCCTGATACAGTTATTATTCTCGGTACTGATCACGTAGGTTATAGTGGTGTTGCATTAATGGACGAGGGTGAATGGGAAACACCTCTAGGTAATTTAACTATAGATAAAGAGTTATCAAAAAAAATATTAGATGTTAGTGAAACTATTATAAAAGATGAATCTGCTTTCATTGGATTTCCATTTGGAAGAGAACATAATATTGAAGTACAATTACCTTTCATAAAATATTGTTCTCATGATAAAGATATTAAAATAATTCCAATAAAAATATCGACCAAAAAGTACAGTGTTTTAGAAAACTTAGCAGAAGATATTTCACAAGCAATAAGATCATATGATAAAGATGTAGTAATTGTTGCTTCATCTGATATGACTCATAGAGAAATACATGGTATTGATGGATTAAAAAAATTCAAGGAGGGAGATCAAAAAGTTATTGATGCTTTCGTAGGATTAAATCCTTCTAAAACACTTGAAGCGGCCTTGAAAACTACTGTATGTGGACCTCAAACAATTACGACTTTAATGCTAATTTGTAAAAACTTAAATGCTACTAAAGGAAAATTATTAAAATACTATACGAGTTCTGAAAAAACAGGGAATTACGATGGATATTGCGTTGGATATTTTTCTGGGATAATTATTAAATGAATCGAATATTTAATTATAATGATTAAAATACGTATTGAGTGTTATGCCTGAAGATAATGAAAAAGTTGATGATTTTATTAGTCTCTGGAAGAAAAAAATGAGTTCCGATGATAAAAGTCCCTCTGTCATTAGAGATACTTTAAACAAAATGAGTGCATTACAACAAGAAAATGAAGAACTTAGGAAAAAAATAACTCAAAACATTGATTTAATCAGTAGATCTGAAGAAATAATCAGAAAATCTGTCGAAGAAAAAGAAAAATTTAAGTTAGAAAAAGAAGGAGCTTTGAAGGATCTAGAACAAGAAAATCTTGAATTAAGCAATAAAGTAAAAAGTATGGTTAAATTATTGCTTGAGAAAGATGAGGAAATTAAAAAGAAAGATAGCCAACTCTCAAGATCAAAAGGATCTGGTGTCAGTTCAGAGTCACTAATTAATCAAACTTTAATCGATGATTTAAAGACAGAATTGTCTAGAAAAATCTCACAGATTTCAGAATTAGAATTAAAAATCTCAGAATTGACTGATGAAAATGAAGTATTACATCAGCAATTAGTTGAGAAAATTAAAAATCTTCCTATTGATTATGTTGTACCTGTAGATGATGAAGTAATAAAACCACAACCACCTGAAACTCCTTCATTACCACTTGAACAACTATGCCAAGATTTGCAAGCAGATTTAAACAAATATAAAAAAGTAATTGAGAAATTAACTAATGATAAATCTCAGCTCAAGCAAGCGTTAGAAAATAAAGGATATAAATTTGACGCAGAAGAAATTGCTTCTTTGAGGACTGAAAATGAGGCTTTGAAAAAAGATTTAGAAGATTTACAAAAGGTTTTAAAGAGAGAACCAGCAATAACTTCACCAGAAACAAGTTTAGGCCTTGAAACCAAGATTAAAGAACTTGAAAGTAAATTAAGTGAAAAGGAAGATTTGATAACTCAATTAAAGTTATCGCAATTAGCACAGGGTGACACAGATTCTGGACCTATGGCTCAATTAGTAGAAGAACTACAAAAACAAATAAATAAATTAAAAGTTACACTTAAAGAAAAGGATCAGAAAATAGCAGAACTGCAAAATAAATAAGTCCTCAGAGACCCTTTTTAAATAAAACTTTACTCTCCTATTTTTAAATTAAAAAACTCAGATTTTAGGTTAGGAATATTTCATGAATTCTTTTCCAAAATTTTTTCAATAATAAGAAATTAAAATTAGAAAAGATGGGTAGTCAAAAAAACAAGGATGTATCATTCCTTTTTATTGGACATTTAGCCATTGATTCTATAATTAGGTTTAAAAAATTAAGAAAGCCAACTTTAGGTGGGAGTGTTTCTTTTGGCTCATTAGCGCTAAGAAAATATGGTCTAAATGAAAATATTGGTATTGTATCTAATTTAGGTATATTGAATTTTGATATGTCCTTATTGAGATTACTTGAAAAGTTTAATATAGATTTAAGAGGAATAAAACGCTTTGACAGTAATAATACAAATTTTGTATTGAACTACATTAATCATTCTAGAACTTTAACCCTTAAAGCAAAAAGTCCAAATCTTAGGTTTGATGACTTTCCTGAGGAATATATAAACAATCAACCTGATGTAATCGTTTTAGTTCCTTTATGTAATGAAATTTCATCTAGCTATGTTTCTGAAATTTTAAATACCTTCCCAGATGCTTTTATCGGTATAGATTTACAAGGATTTATCAGACATATTAATAATAAGGGTATAGTCTCGTATATCTGGGACGAAAATTTAATCGAGAATATGAAAAGTATTATTAATTTAATTGGAGATCGGTTAATATTAAAAGGTTCGGAAATTGAGATGAAATTATTCTCTGGTAATGAAGATTTAGATGCGGTTATGAATCATTTTAATATTTTTGATAATAATGGAATTTTTATTATGACTCTTGGTGAAGCTGGTTCAATGGTTATAAAAAAAGGGGAGGAAATATTAAGAATTCCTGCATTTAAAGCTAAAAAAGTTATTGATGAAACTGGGGCTGGAGACGTATATTTAGCAATTTTTTTATACGAATTTCTTAATTCTGATATGTCATGGAGGGCCATAAAAAAATCTGCATACTTAGCATCCGCGGCCGCCTCATTTTTAGTCGAAAGAAAAGGTCCTGATGGATTTGAATGCAAAACAAAAGTATTAAAAAGAGTAAAACAGAAGAATTATATCAAATAAGGTGATTTTAAATACACATAAATTCACATTTTGCCACGGGGGTGATTTTCACTTCAATATTAAACCACTTTTTTAATTTCAATTTATTTGAATTCTTATTAATAGTAATTTTCTCTTTTATAAGTGATTTTGATGTATTTTTCTCTAAGTATGCTAAAGATCATAATCACAGAATGCTGATTTCTCATTCAATTATCCCTAGCATTCTTATCATTTTATTAGGTGTTATTTTTAATTGGTTAGCATTAATTTTCAGTGGAATAGCTTATTTTAACCACATAATTATAGATACTTTTGATTGGGGTACAAATTTATTTTATTTTCCAAAAAAGCAAATTGGTTTTAAATTCTTAATCTCAAAAGAAGAATTTGATAATATCTCTAAATACTTAAAAAATTATAAGAAACCTGAGTCCTTTTTTGATGCAAAATATTTCAATAATAAAATTTGCTTGGGCATTGAAATATTATTATTTATACTTATGCTGATTTTTGTATTTCTTTTTGCTTTTCAATACGTTTTGGTTGTACTGATTTATTTTCCATTTCTATACTTTCATCTACAACGTCATTATTATCTAAAAAAATTTGAATCAAAAGAATTATAAACTCTTTACTAATGACCTAAATGGAAAAAATTTAAGAATCACCCACTGAAATTAAGACTATAATCAAAATTGTTAAATAAAACTAAATGATAGATATGTCAGAAGTAATTAAAACTAAAGTTGGACTCTCTTTAGAAGAAGAAATGATTTTTAAATGTGACCTTGGAGAGATGAAAGTAAAAGATTGTTATATTGATGAAACCCATAAAGAAGAAGTAGACATGCTAGGTCCTAATCCATCTAGAATGTTGGCAATGGCAGTTTTAGGATGTTTAAGCGCTAGTTTTATTTTCTGTCTTAAAAAGAAGGAGTTTACACTTGAAGATTTAAGAGCAGAAGCAGAAGTAACTATCGCGCGGAACGAGAAAGGATTTTGGAGAGTAAAAAAAATTGATGTAGATATTAACGCAAAAATTGATGATCCTAATGTGAAAAAAAGAGCAGATCAATGTAAGAAAATGTTTGAACAGTATTGTATTGTTACTCAAGCTGTCCGTGATGGAATAAATATAGCCGTAAATCTTAATTATTAATTTTTAATTAGATTCAATCTTGTACACCATCTTCAGTAATGGAAAATACAGCATCTTCTTCCGGTAAATTTGGAGCGTCGATAACCTTAGCAATTCTCTGTTCTCCCTTTCCTTTTCTCAATCTTATTCTAATTGTTGCCCCATGAGCTATTATATTCCCTCCAGTTGCTCGAAGAGGATCACCATAAAATACATCAGGTTTAGCAGAAACTTGATTCGTAAATAATATAGCTAATTCATCAAAAGTTTCTGTTAATCTTAGAAGATCATGAATATGAGTATTTAAAATTTGTTGTCGGGTAGCTAGAGTACCTCTTCCAACATATTCACTCCGAAAGTGTCCTATTATTGAATCAACAATAAGTAGTTTAATATTTTTTTCTTCTATGAATTTTGGAGCTTCTTTGACTAATAGTACTTGATGATCACTGTTATAAGCCCTTCCATAGGTTATATTACGCAGGATTTTATTATAATCTAGGTCCCTTGAAGATGCCATTTGTATAATTCTTTCTGGTCTAAATGTCCCCTCAGAGTCAATATATAATGCTCCTCCCTCAAGACCTCCCTCGTCATAAGATAATTGGACATTAACACATAATTGATGGGCTATCTGCGTTTTTCCTGTTCGATACTCACCATAAAGCTCAGTAACGGATCCAGTTTCTATACCACCACCTAAAAGGTCATCTAAATTTTGACTACCCGTTGTCAACTTTTTTAGAAACTTCCTTTTTTCCCAAATAATATCAGCAGATTTAAATCCCATTTTTTCAATTTCTTGAGCAGATTTAATAATTTTTAGAGCTGTTTTTTCTCCAATTCCTGCTTCTTCAACCAGTTTTGAGAGGGGATATACTGCTAAAGTCCTAATAGATACAATTCCTGCTTCTTTAAGCTTCTTTAATGTAGCATCGCCTACTCCAGGTAAATCAGTTAGATTGTACTTTACTTTAAGTTGACTAGCATCGTCCTGGGATTCGTCATCCGGTTGATCTTGTTTTTTAGCCATGGTTGAAACTTCTTATAATAATTTTTACAAATATATTGCAATTTCGTTAATTTATTATGAATAATATATAAAAATAATAATAAAATATTAATTAAAGAATAAAAAATTAAGAGTTATTTTTTCTTTTGTTGAGTTGTTTTTACTTGAACTTCCTTACCACTTCTAGTTATCAATAATAAAACGATGAACAAGATAACTGAAAATAAGAAAGTTAAAACAGCCATGGCTTGCGGCAACCAAATGTAGCTTAAATAAAGAAAAGGCATAATGAATAGAGCTATTATAACAATAAAAACTGGTATAGGAACCTCTTCCCCTTTCAAATCTATTAAAAGTGGAAGAATAACTAAACCAACACTTACTGTTGCTGCCATTCTAAAACCCATTAAAATTCCTAAGTCAACCCATAATTCAAGTCCAAAAGTATCTGTGTAAATATCTGGCATATAAGCGAACCAATAAAGTCTAGTATTTTGTTGCATTGAGGGAATTGAAGCTGGTAAAATTCCTGCTAGAATGATTTGGATAATAATGGCCAGAAAAAAATAGAGGATAATCTCATTAATTTCTTTCTTTTCAGAAGCAACTCCATATAAATCACGAGCCAAACAAATATCCCATAGAATAAATAAAACTAAATATACTCCAAGAACATCAAAACCCATACCCCAGAGAACGTTTGTAGGCAGAAGAGCCATAATATAAGCCAGATATCCGTATTTTTCATTCCTTTTAAATATATCAAATATTAAAAACACTCCAAATATTACAAAAAATGTTACTAAAAATATTATAGCCTCAATAGTAGGTGTAAATGCCATCTTGAATATTCCCTTTTATATTAAATTTTAATTCTATTATTAATAATATAAAATCTTTTATTTTAAATCTTTAATAGGTCGTTTTTTATTTTTCGTATAATAATTCTAATTCTGAAATAATTTTAGATAAATCTTCAATCATTTTTTTCGAATTTTTTATATCCTCTGATTCCGCTGAAAGAAGAATAGCATTTCTGTTTAAAGCTACTTTAATATTAGTATAAACTCCATCTCCAATGATTTTTAATTCATTTATTATATCTTGGTATGTAAAACCATGTTCCTCGGCAAATTCGATTAATCGATTATGAATATTTTCAATCACTTCTGCAGAAGCACTTAATGTCTTATTTACTTTTATTCCTTTTGGAAAACCTCTAGTTAATGAACTAATAAGGTCTTTTTGTGCTGTCATTATTTCAAGAATTTTTAATAGGATGAAATTTCCATCGCTGAATGGGCTATATTGGGGGAAGTAAAATTTGAATGTGTCAGCAGCTGCAAAGCATGCTCGTTCCTCCCTTATTTGCCTTGAAATTTCACCAGGATAGTTTTGAACTAATTTTATAGGAAAACCAGATTCTTGGATAAAATCCTTTACAACTGGAGAAATCGAAGGGGTTGTAATTACCGTACTAGATTTAGATTTTTGAATTCGCTCATCATAAGAAATGAACAGCATTAATAAATCTTCATAGCTTATTTCTAATCCATTCTCATCTAAAATCAATATTCTTGAGCCATCAACATCAAAGCAAACCCCCAAATGACTATTTGAAGCTTTTACAATATTTGCAGTATTTCGAATTGTGTTGACACTTGGGACGGGAGTTTGTGATCTCTGTCGGTAATGCGTATTTAAAGCAATAACTTCCACACCTATATCATTTACTAAGATAGGAGTAATTTTTCCAGTCGGTCCATATGAACAATCCATTACTATTTTAAGATCTGCTTCGGTAATTCTTTTTTTATCTACAAATTGTTCTAAAGACTTTATATATACATCTTGGGTTTGAGGTATAGCGGTTATTAGCCCAATCTTACTTGGTTCAACTCGTCTAACTTTTTCGGGGTATGTATTATACGATTGTATTATTTTTTCAATTTCCGCGGGTGCAAATTCTATTCCTCCCGCATCCACAAATCGTACACCCACATCTTCACTATATAAATGTCCACCAGAGAAATACGTGCCACCACTAGCTCCAAATCTTCTTATTGTAAATTGCAATAAAGGATAAGTACAATCAGATAAGTTTAATATATTAGTTCCAGTACTCATAAGACCAGATGTGTAAGCTCTTTTCAACATACGACTATCGTTATGATAATCTCTCCCAATTACTACAGTTTCGTTCTCTTTGAATAGACTTCCATGAATGGAACCAATTGAGCTTGAAACCTCTGGAGTGAATATATAATTGGCCCGCCCAACTATTCGGCCCCCCTTATTCAAATTTTCTAGGTTTTGGACCATTTAAATCATTTAGAATTTGAATTATTAAAAAAAATGCAATTGGAAATTATAAGTAATATAGCTAAATTTGAATTTATAACTTTAACTGTTTTAAAAAATTGAAAAGAGTTATTTGCGATAAAATATTAAAAATGTTATCTTTCTATTGTTCTAAACTGTTAGATTTTAAATATTATTCGGAAGTAGGTAGTCATGAGTGAAAAATTAGGTTCTTTTGTGTTAGTTTTACATTCCCATCTTCCATGGGTTCTTAACCATGGGATATGGCCCCATGGAATGAGTTGGGTAAACGAGGCAGCTGCGGAAACTTATATGCCGTTATTACAAGAACTATTTAAACTTGTGGATGATGGTTATCATCCAAAGCTGACAATTGGAATTACACCAGTATTATGTGAAATGCTTAGGCATCCTTCTTTTATCGATGGGTTTATAGGGTATTTAGATGAAAGAGTTGCTGCTGCTTTGCATGATTTTGACGATTTCACAGAAAATAAATATGAAAAGGGCAGAATCACATTAGCTAAATGGTGGGAGGAATTTTATGAACGTGTAAGAGATGACTTTCTTCATAAATTTAATAGGGATATTATTGGAGGATTTAAAAAGCTTCAAGATGATGGATTACTTGATATCATAACTTGTGGGGCAACACATGGATATGCTCCCTTACTCTCGAAAGATACATCTATAAATGCTCAATTTAAAACTGCTGTTGACAATTACGAAATGCATTTTGGGAGAAAACCAACAGGAGCATGGTTGCCAGAATGTGCATATCGCCCTGGGTACCGTTGGAAAAATTCTATTACAGGTGAAGAATATGATCGCCCTGGAGTAGAATATTTTCTAGCAAAAAATGGATTAAAGTATTTCTTTATAGATACAACTTTGTTATTAGGAGGAAAATCCCAAGGAGTTTATGCAGCAAGATTTCCTCTATTAAAACAGTTATGGAAGCAATTTGCTGACCAGTATCAAGAAATACCTCTATCTTTTGAAAAGTCTCAATATGAGGCTTATTTAGTTTCTACAGACCCATCAACGGAATCTCCAGTAGCATTCTTTACAAGGGATGAAAAGACTGGGATTCAAGTTTGGTCAGGAGAACATGGTTATCCTGGTTGTGCTGAATATTTAGATTTTCATAAAAAACATTGGCCCTCAGGATTAAGATATTGGAAAGTAACAAGCCCCAAAATCGATTTAGGAGAAAAGTGGCTATATTGGCCTGATGATGTTCCAAGAAAATTAGATGAAAATGCAAGCCATTATGTACAACTCATTAAAGATGTTCTTATGGATTATAGGACAAAATTTGGCAATAATGGAATTATAGTGGCTCCGTATGACTGCGAACTTTTTGGACATTGGTGGTTTGAAGGAAATTGGTGGTTAGCAAGAGTCTTGAGATGGGTTGAGGATGATCCAGCAATTGAATTGACAAACACTAGATTATTTGTAGAAGAAAATCCACCTAATAAGGTTGTTCAAATAATTGAAGGGAGTTGGGGGCAAGGAAGCTCTCATTGGGTCTGGTTAAATGAGTGGACAATTTGGACATGGGAAAAGATTTATGAATGTGAAGCCAAAAGCGAAGAAATTATAGCAAAATATAAAGATTCTTCAGATGAGCATTTAATTAAAATTTTAAAACAAATGGCTAGAGAATTACTACTCTTAGAAAGCTCAGATTGGCAATTTTTAATGACAACGTGGTCAGCACGAGATTATGCTGAAAATAGAATTGCTCTACATTATGAAAATTTTAATAGATTATATGATATGGCTTCGAAATATGGAAGTCATCAATATGTTGATGAAGGAGAGTGGCATTTTCTTGGAACTCTTGAGGTTAATGATGGTATATTTAAAGATATTGATTTAGAACCATTTGCTAACTAATAAACAATTAAAAAGAAAATTCATGAATTGGGTAATTGTAATTTCTACCCATAACTAGTTTTACCTCTTTCTTTTGCATATTATAAACCACAGACCATTGAGTACTACTTTGAGAAACAGTTTCCAAAAGATTCATGGCTTCAAATGGAGTAATATTTCCTTCATTGTCACTTAAAACCGATTCGCATGTAGTATATCTGCTACATCCCTGTTTGGTACTATTAGTACTTCCATAAATAACAAAATTTGTAGAAACTTGCCACATTTGTTCATTTCTGAGAACAATCATCTCCCCACCAACCCATTCAATTACAGCAGAATTTCCTTTAGCATCAGCAATTAAATAATGTAAATCTGGACCTGGAGGAAAATAAACATTATAATTATCCCATAAGTCTATAGCCTCATTAATATTTATAGCATAGTCTAAAACTAATCGCATAAACGATAAACTTCCCAGTGTAACTTTTTCTGGATCAATTACATTTTCCGCATTAGGGATAGCCATACAGCCTATTGTTAAACCATATTCATTCATTCCATCTAATAAGAAATATGGCGATAACAGTAGCTCTTGGAGATTTTCAATAGGTTGTTGAGATATTTGATAATCATTGTAAAAGCCAAGAAATCCTAAATCTACCATTGAAATACTTTTATATCCATTAGGAGGATCAGTATACAAAATAAGTGCTGGACGATGAGACCAATCAAAATTTCTTCCAAATAACATATCAGTCTGATTATTCAAAGTTGCGAAACAAGTGCAAGCCCAGTCAGTACTTAAAACTGTCTGGTTATATCCAAACTCACCCGTTTTCAAATAGTCTTCGAATCCATAATCTCCAAGATAATTCATAGTATACAGAGGATGGTTATCGATCTTTTTCAAACTTGATAATGTATCTTGCTGAGATGCAGGTCTTTCAGAGAAAGATATTATAATAACTATGGGTGTGATTATTGCTAAAAGGGCAATGAGAGTAATGATCTTTTTTTTCTTAATCCTTTTAGATATGTTATTTATATTTTTAGCTTCCATAATAGGAATTTGATTTAAAAATAATTTAGTCTTATTCTAAAAATTATTCTAGAAAACTAATATAGTTTTATCTATAACGTGGTAAATCTTTAGTTTCTTCAAAATATTTTTCAATTCCAATCTCTTTCATTCTAGTATTCATTTTTAACCATCTTTTTTTAAGATGTGGATCAAAATTCGTGTTTTCACAGGGAAATTCAGGGCATTGAAAACAAAAATCGACACCTTTTTCTTTATAACAATTAATAACTCCACAATTTGGATACTTACAAATACCTTTCCGACAACCAGGGCAATCTCCCTGAGTAAGGTAATGTAAAAGCTCCTTAAAGTTTGGATAATTTTTAAAAATTGGTAGAAACTTAGAAAATCTTTCGGCATAAATATCAAAGGCTCCTAATAATCTTTGTAACTCTTGGCTATGAATCTTAATTTGCCCTTCTATGTTTGCGAAACACTTTTTACAGCTTAGGCCACAAGGCGCTAAACGGTTTAAGACTTCTTTATACTCCATATTTGATCTCCAAAATTCCTAATTAAAAGTCAAATAAAAATTTTTATGATAAGTATATATGCGCTAAGAATTAAAATATAGTTCAATAAACGAATATTTTTTATCGAGGGAAAATGGAAGGAATTTTTAACTTAGTTTTTGGAAATTTAAAGATCCAGCATATAAATTATATTTATCCTGATGCTGAAAAACATGCTAAATTAATGGAATCGATATTTAAAATGCCTAAATTTGAATTTTCTGAAGATTTAGATCATCCTGCTACATATCGGGGGAGAGATACTAAATTTTCAATTAAAATGGGAGTAAGCCGCTGTTTTAATACATCTATCGAGATTTTTGAATGGATCAAAGGTGATTCTGTGTATAAAGAATTTGTAGATACCCAAAAAGAAGGGTTACATCATTTTGGAGTATTTGTTGAAAATTTACATGAATATGTTAATTATTTACAAAAACAGGGAATAGAAGTGATTCAAACTGGTATGTTTCCGCCTAGATTAAAATATGCGTATATGGATACTGTGAAGATTTTTGGAGTTGTAATTGAGTTTTGTGAAATAGTTAAGAGAAAAAGAAAAAATTAATTCTAAATAATTAGGTAATCTTTCTAAAATAATCAATATTGATATCTTGGAAGCAGGAATCTATAGATTCAATCTCTTCCAACTCATGATAAGCTATTCTAAATTCTTCAGAATCGTCTTTACATGCCCATATTAACTTGTTAAATCGTTGATGATGACCATGAAATCGTTGATTTGCATACTCTTTTGCTTGTTTAGTATAAAGAAGAAACGGCCAATCGCTTCCTTCCATTAATAATAACTCACGAGCGGTTTGCTTTCGAACTCTTATTCCCCACTCGTTAGGAGTTGGATTTGATTCAAGAACATCTTCAAACTGTCTAATTGAATCGTTTATATAGGGCCAGATCCAACCATGTTCAGGATTTTTCCATACCCTAAAATCACCACCTTCTCCCCAACTACTTTCTCTCATTTTTATTATTGAAAATTGATCTCGATATTTGGAAAGGTATTCTGAGACAGTAATCATATTAATGCTTTCATGTAAATTGATTAATTCGAAAACTTTCTTTAACCAATTAACACCTTCGCCCCACCAATGACCATATAGTTCAAAATCTGTTGGCAAAACCACAATTCCTTCAAAATTATATAATTTTGAAAATTTTTGTAATTCATTTTCAATTAAAGTGATAAAATGATGAGCATGAGAATCTAAAATCTCATTTGCTTTAGTGATATTATAAAGTTGCTTTTCTTCCTTACCAAATTCTTTACTAGTAATTCTCCAATAATGTAGACCTGACGCATGATCTTTCTTATGAAATTCTCTGTAATATTCATTTCCAGGATAGCCTACCTTAGAATCCCATACCTGTCTACTTATATTTTGATTACGCGCAAACACTGAAACCCCTGTTTTTAAATTATATCCAAAATTAACATTTAACCCAATTTCATTTTTTTGTTCTAAAATTTCAGCATTTAAAATTCCATGGGAATCTACAAAGAAATATTCAATTCCTGAATTATTCAACCAATAATCAATACTTTCCTGCAATTTACCTTGGAAATATTGCTCTGGGCGATATGCACATTCTGGAAGCCAGAATCCTTTAGGGTCTTGTTTGAAATACTTTTTATGAGTATCTACTGCTAGCTGAATTTGAGAAAAAATACCGGAATCGCTTTCAATTAGCGGTAAAAACCCATGGGTGGCTGCACAGGTTATCAGTTCAATCATACCTTCATCTTGTAACCATTTAAAACTCCCTAAAATATCTCTATAATAGTTATTATAATATGTTTCTAGTACATGCTCAAAATTTTTTAAATGTAAATCTGCTATCTTTTTACTTTCAGGGTGATTTTCAAACCGTTTAATATCATTTTTAGCTCTTGAAATTAAATTCTCCATATATTCTGTAAATTTTTGTTTCATGTATTCATCTGCAAGTTGTTCTGCTAAAATGGGGGTAACATTTATTGTAATCGCTGTTTTTATTCCACTTTCTTTTAGTTCTCTTAAAATATTTAACATAGGAATGTAAGTTTCATACATGGCCTCCATGAGCCACTCCTCACCGGCAGGCCAAGTTCCAGATTTTTTACACCATGGTATATGCCCATGAAGGATTAAACCAAAATATCCAAAACCCATAGCAAGTAAACAAATATCGGATATTTAATATTAATAACTATTTTCAGATATACTCAAGGTTATTAAATATGAACAATTTTTAATTAAAAAGGCCAGATTTTAACCTATAGTTCAAATACAGAAAAAAAATCAAAGAAAAAAATAAATTTATAATTTAAAGTAATATAAAGTAATAATACGTTAGATATCTAATTAGTATTAATATGAAAAATGCAATAGTAAAATTTAATCCAATGATAGCCATCGGTATTTTATGATCTTTTACTAGACCAACAATTCCATAGACAATTGCTACTATTGGTGCAACCCACATTAACACATAGCCCATTAAATAATATATAGGTCCGTTTAATACAAGCATAATAAAAGCTAATGTAAATGATATAACTCCTAGAGTTAACGAAACAGATCCATAGGCGCTTTTTTCATTTCTCATTATATTTCACCTTATTGATTTATTAGAACTTAATTTTTCGGAAATGAATTTCGGTGATTATACACTTTCGTACATCTAATATAAATTTTTTGTATATGAAAATCTTTTTTATAACTCTTTTCGAGTAAAAAAAATAGTGCAAATTAAATTTGTTCGCCAAGTTCTAATGTTTTATCTCTTAATTCTTTATCATCGCTTACTTTACAATTTGGAGCAACAATTGTATTAAATAAAACTACATTATTTCCTATATCACAGTTATCACAAATTATTGATTCAACTATTTTACAACCTGCCCCAATATTTACATTATCCCAAATGACACTTTTTTCTATAACTGTATCCTCCCCAATTTTCACTTGATGACCTATTGAGGTTAATTCTTTAATTTTGACTCTGTTATAAAGTTCCACAAATTCTCCAAAGCATGTAGGCTTTTCAATAGTAACATTCTGTCCTGAGTTAATTATCCCCATAACGAAGACCTGATCATATTCCTCTCCATTTGGAGTAATTGGCCAAGCGTATTTTCGCAATAAATCCCAATTTGCCCATTTATAAGTCTGTGCATTTCCGCAATCAAGCCAATAATAATTCTTTACATATCCATATAATTCATAATTATTTTCGAGCAAAAATGGAAAAACTTCCCCTCCAAAATCCATTACATTAGTCTCATGAAGTATATTTGCAATATCTTTTTTAAAGCAATAAATTCCAGTGTTAATAATATTAGTATGTAAAAATAAATCTGTTCTTTGTGCCATACTACTTAAATACAATTCCATAGGAGCAGGTTTTTCTAAAAACAAATATATTTTCCTATTTTTATCTAATAATACTACGCCATACTGACTCGTGTGGCTTTCACTTGTTTTCATTGAAATCGTAGCAATACCTCCTTTTTCTGAATGAAAGTTCATAAAATCCCTCATCGGCAGATTTGTCACTATATCAGCCATACTTACTACTATTTTATCAGAATCTATTTCATCAATTAGTAATCTATAAGCATCTGCAGTACCCTTGCTTTCGTGAATCCAACATTCTAATTCAACATCTCCTAACTTATCAGGAGTCCATATTTTTTCAATGTGTTCTTTTATTAATTCTCCTTGCCATGCTAAAGCTAAAATGATATGTTTAATATCGGCATAAATAAGATGCGCAATCGAATAATCTACCATTGGTTTATTTGTAACTTTCACTAATGGCTTAGGTACTAATGAGGTTAAAGGCATCAATCTTTTACCTTTACCACCAGCAAGTATTATAGCAGACCATTCTCTCAAATTGAATTCCTCAAAAATTTATCATAATTTATATAGGAACTAATAGATATAAATCTAATTTTATTTGAAATTTAAAAGTTATTACAATGGTTTATTAAATTCTAGTGCAAAAGAATAAATCTGATCTGGTTTCACAGATATTTTTCCAACGCCTTTCTAACTTCCATCGCTGCAATATGGGGCAATTTACGTGCCACTCTCATATCATCGGCCATTTCAGCACCTCCAATCACTTCATGTGGAATAATATCTCCAAACATATGAAAATCTGCATCATATCCATATGGACAGCAATTAAATAAAATATTACGATTTTTGTCAATTTCAATATCATCTAAAGCTTGGAAAAGAAATTTTAAAGATTTTGCTAAATCATTTATCTGATTAATTTTTAATTGAGAAAATCTTCTTATATGTTCATTTGGGTGAAACCTGATATGATAATTCCTAACTGGACTTCCTGTAGTATAAAATGTCCAAAATTTGGATTTTAATATAATTCGGTCAGTATCCCCATGTGAAGTTTCACAAAGATGACAGTAATCCATTTCCTTAAATGCTCGTAAATACCCTTCTAATCTTGATCCATGACCATCACCATTCAAATCAATAAAAACTTGACTATGCAAACGTGGCTGTGATCCTCCTACTTTCATTCCTATGTTAAAAAAGGGACTTATCGGAATGTCATAATAATCTTTCTCAATTGCCTCCAAAATTGAGTATAATATCGCTTCTTTCATTGATAAAAATATTCCTGCGAGTACTTCCTTTGGAATTAAATTAAAGCATAAAGATGGGTAAAATTTTCTCGAAATAGTCACTAAATTAATCCCTTTAGCAAGTTTTAAGTGGGATGGTAATAATTCTGATATTTTCTTTTCAATTTCAGTGTCAACTACTCTTGCCATTGAGGGATATCTATTTACCAAAGTTACGGCTTTAACATCATCTGGAATTCTTTCAATTTTATGTGGAATATCGGTAAATGGATTATCTCGCTTTTTTTCATCTTCGGTAATTATAATAGTATAACCATCTCCTAACTGAGAACCCCAATCATCATAGACGATCTTACCTTCTATAACAGAGGTAAACACATCTTTATATTTTGCAACCATATGTTTTTTACAATCAAAAAATAGCTTTTCCTCTTCTATAGTTTTAAATCCCTTAGGTCTTTTACCACGAATGGGAGAAAGATAAGAATAATGACCATAAAATCTCTTTTGTTTCTTATGAAGGCCAAATTCGTTAGTGGTAATCATAGTTGTCGATAAAGGATCCCATCTTTTAATAGGGACATCATAACTAGTTTTACCCTTAAAATTCTCTTTATTTATTATTCCCCATTCCATAAAAGCTGGAAGCATTTTTTTTTCATTTTGATTCACATGTTTCACCTTTTTTTATATTCTAAGAAACGATTAGTTTTACATTTATTTCAATATAAATGACTTATTCAATTCTAATTAATTAATCTTTTTAGTCAAAAAAAGATCTATATAAATTACGAAAATGTTTAGTAAAACTTAAAAAAAAATTAAAAATTTTTATTTTTATTAAAATTTACATAAATGTACAAAATCAAGTGTTTCTCTCGTTTTAAAATCTATGAAACAAAAAAAAAAGAAAGAAGATAAAAAACTTATATCTTTACTCAAATTAGCCAATATTTATATTTGAAAAGCCAATTTCTAATATTCTAACCTCTTAACGATTTTATAGGTTTTAAATTCACGAACAGGTTCAGAATTCTTATCTAATTTCTCAATAGGTATGCGAACAAAATGTTCCTCATCAAAATCTTCAATATTACTATCATTGAAATTAATAATATTATTGGCAGCTCTAAGTTCTTTCAAAAGGAAATCTCTAACTGCACATCTTATTAATTCAGATCGAGATGGATAAAGACCATTCTCTCCAATCAATTTATTTATAGCATCAATATAACTCTCGGGTACATTAACTGTGACGATCTTCATTTAAAAGTCGCCTTAACCTCTATTTTTTTTTGAAATTTCTATATATAATATTTTATTGCAATATGGTATTTAAACCTTTTTTTTTAACCTATTAATATGTATTTAAAATTAAAATTTTCCTTATTTGAAAAAGTGAGATAGTTCCTTAAAGATTTAGTATCAAAGTAAAAATAATGATAAAGATTAAGCCTTGCGCTTGATTTAAAAATTTTATTGAAAATATTTTTGAAAATTTTTTAAGACTGATGAACGAAAGTGATTTTTTTTTTTAAATTTAAGAAAAAATTGAAATTCAATTTTTAAGATTAGAAAAAAAAACCTAAATTTCCAATTTTTTCCTAAGAGTAACTGGAAATTATCTTTTACATCCAGGAGTATAACTAAAATCAAAACATCATTATAAAAGTTAGGTATTTAGTTTTTATTGCATAACTATGTGAGGAAAAAACTATTTTTTAAATTTAACACTCTGCATTTATTATTATTAGCTTAAATAAAGCTTTAATTAGTATTCATTATCTAAATTTACAACATTTATAAGATCCAGCCTTCCTTGAGCAACTCTTTTTATGTTTTCAATAACTTCATTCCATCATAATAAATCACTAAACAGGGAGTAGCCTCGATGGGGAGATAGGATAATGTTTTGAAGTTCATAAAATGGAAAATTAAAGGGATATTTCTTTCCCTTTTCATCTGCTTTAGGTGAATTGTTGTACCATACATCAATTGCCGCTCCTAAAATTAGCTTGTTTTTTAAAGCAATAAAAATACTTTCTTCATGAACTATTTCCCCTCGTGAAATATTTATTAATATTCCATTCGAACCTAATAGTTTTAATTCCTCAATCTTTATCATATCTTCAGTTAATGAAGTAGATGGAACCGCAATTATTAAAGTATCAATTTCTTCTAAAAACTCTTTAAGTTGGGAAGGATCATACTTTTTTATTGCAGTTATTATAGGTTCTTTCTGTGGATCGCCATCCGATTAAAATATCAGCATTTAAAACACTTTTAAATAAGTTCGTTTTATTTTTATTACTTAAAAATTTAGTACTACATTATTAATATCTATTAATTTGTTTTTGAAATATTCTTGAACATTATCGGGAATGTTATCAATAAAACAAAGATTTATCGAAGTATCTTTTAATTTATTCATACTATATTTTTGTTTTTTTGAGTAATAATTATTATCTAAGTTCTATTAGGTATCAAATAAATTTTTATATACAGATCGTTGATATATTTATAAAAAGAAAGTAAACAATAAGATAAAGGTATAAATTTTGTCAGAAGAAAAATTGTTTGAAATCTTTGTCAATAGTTTAGAATTCGACATTTATGATTATTTAGTTGAGGAACTTAGTGATCTTCAAAAAGAAATAATCGATGATGCAACTTTCATTTTGAAAGAAAATATAGTAGGAGATATGAGGGCACTTGGAGGATCTATTAAACAAAATCAAGATAAATTTGATGAATTAATGAAAAAAGCTGAAGCTGAACTGGAAAATGTAAAATATAAAGAAATTAAAAAAGTATTAAAAGATTATTTGAAAAAATTGAAGGAATTGATCCTTAAAACATGTGTAGCAATAATTCCTGTTAAAGAATTACCATGGGTTGATTTAATCTTTCGGACTATTCCTCGAATCATTTATGAAAATAATCAACTGATCTTTTTAGATAATGCAATTGCTTATTATGGTGAAATAAAGTGTTTTATTGGAAGGACAACTGTATATGGGAAAATAAAAGATCAAAAACCATTATTCGCCCCTTTTACTGGCAATCTGGATTTACATGGGTATAAATTAGATGATTCTGATAAGGATCCGAAATCGAAAATTTTCTCGTATATAAATGCTATCATTAATTCAATGGATTCACCTTTAATAACCAGTCAGTTGGCTAAATATCATGAAAATTTTCAAAGACATGGAGATCCAATATGCGATTTCTTAATGGGGGATGAAGAATTATTAGAATCAATGGAAAAAATTAAGACAGGATTAGATTCTTCTAGAATTAAGTCAGATATAACTATTTGCAGCTTAGCATTGCCCCTTCCTTCAGATAATACAACATTAGTTCTTGTTGCTGAAGAGGGTGACGATCAAAACAAATATTCAAGGTGCTTTGAAGCTTTTTTAAAATTGTCTGCTGCATGTTGCCAATTACCTTCTATAAAACAAGAACCGGTATCTCAACCTCCAGGAGTGGTTAGTACTCCTGGGGGTCAACAGTTAAAAACATGGACTGCGGAAGAATTAGCGCAAGAAGCCCAAAAAAGAATAACTACTCAACCTAACATTCCTGTATGGACAGAGAACGAACTAGCAAAATTTTCAAGTGAAAGAGGTTCAGGAATTCCAGAAGGAATGGAAGTATGGACTGAAGAAGATTTACAAGAACTAGCAGAGAAAAGGCGTGGGGGAGGATTAGATATTCCAGAATGGGCACCTGATGAAAAAATGACAGAATGCTTTAATTGTGGCTATAGTCTTAGACCAGGATGGGCAAAATGTCCTATATGTGAAACTCCTGTAGGAGAAAAACCTCCAGAAAAACCTGAAGAAGGACCACCTGAAGAAAAACCTTCGGAAGAAGAACCTCCTAAAGAAAATCTAGAATTATCAGTTGAAGATTTAAATGAGGAGGAAGATAATAACAGTGAAAATTGATTTATATAATACATACTAAAAAGTTAAATTTGTCAATAAAACCAAAAAATATAAAAGAAGCTTAATTGACTTAGATTCCAAACTTTTTTTAATAATTTTTTATTTACAACATTAAGGAAATTAATCATTTAGGAAAAATTATTGTTATCCAATATTTTTTTATTAAAGGGTAAAAACTTTCATGATCTTAATCAGTTAGATATTTATAGTTATCCAGAAGATATCCTTAGAAATAATAACAAAAATTTCATTAAACAAATTATTTTTGGGCATGATCAAGGTATAATAAGGGAAAGTGATCACAATGGTCAAAATATCCTTCAAAATCATGAAATTAATAAAAAAAATCAAGATAATTTTATAATCAGTACTCCAATCCCTCAAAAAATTGATGAAAACAATGTATATACGATAAGTATTAACTCAAAAATGATTATAGGTTTAATATTTGATGAAGAAGATAACCCTTATGATTATAAAGAGATATTCAAAGATTTATTTCACGAATTAATAAATAATGAAAAGTGCTGTTCTTTTGAAGATGAATTCGAAATAGAAAACTTGTTAATAACACTATTTATAGACCTACGCAGATATGGTGATGAGATTTTAGCGAAATACCCAGAGGTTTCCTTTCAACCAGCAGGAATGTTTATAAAAGTGTTTTTATTTGGAATCGATGAAGTGGGAAAAACATCTTTAGTAAGAAGGATTAAGACTGGTCAATTTGATGATAATTACTTTGCTCCTACAAGGAAGTTTGATATTAAATATGTCCAAAAAGAAAAAAATGTCCTTGCTTTTTGGGATATCCCTGGTCAAATCTCTTTTCGTGAAAAGTGGTTAAAGGGTATTCAAGATTCAAATATATTAGTTTATATGATTGATGTTGCTAATCAATTACGTTTTGAGGAATCTAAACAAGAATTTTGGAACGTTATTAATGAAGAGGTTACAACAGAAATCCCTCTCTTAATATTAGGAAACAAAATAGATTTAATTAACCATTCTCAGGATAATAATCAAAAACAACTAACAAGAATAGAAAAAGAAATCATAGATTATTTTGAATTTCATAAATTAAGAGATAGAGAATGGAATTTTTTATTTACCTCAGTTAAAACCAATTATAACATTCAAAATGTATTAAATACTATTTTTTCCCTAACAACTCATACATAATCATTAAATTTATAAATCTGGGCAGTTAACTTTCTATTATATTAAACATTTTCTTGAAATCAAAATATTAAATTTCTTAAAGATAAACGATGTATAAACGATTAAAAAAAGAATTACAAATAAATATTGAAGATAAAGATGGACACTTATTCTTAGGTGAAAAACGAAAGGATATACGTCTTGTCATGTTACGTCCTAATGAAATTCTCGAATTTGCAGAATTCGCAGGCGCTAATGCAGACGACATTCTTATATGGGTAGGGAAGACTCTTGGAAAATCTCTGATGGAAAAATATTTTTATGAAAAAGACTGGAGCACTGAAAACATGGCTACTAAAAAAGAAGTTGTATTAGGTGTTTTGGAATCTCTAATTCTTATGGGATATGGAGCTCTAACGGGTACATTCAAGAAAGATCATGTTATAGTTAATGTATATGAATCCTTAGCAAGTGAAGAAAAAGAGAATATCATGGCTAAAAACCTTTGTCTTCTGTATTTAGGAATATTTAATGGAATATTTGAAGTATTAGGAATAGATGTCGAGGGAAAAGAGGTTGAATGTATTCTTACAGGCGGGGATAAATGCTCATTTAAATTTGATTTTATTGGTGAAGAAATTGATGATAAACTGGTTGATGAGGAATTATCAGATCAAGCAGTTTCTGATTTTTTAGCCTCTCTCTGACTTACCTTTTCAGAAAAAGCTAAACTGCAGCATATAAAATACTAATTATAATAAAGTTTAGGTTTAGTGAAAAAATATAAAGCCTTATTAATATTAGTAGAGTAGAATTTAGGTAAGTCAAGATTTATTTTATAAGAATGATTAACTACAAAAAGTTTTTTTTTAAGACAATAATTGCTGGGGAAGGTGGTGTTGGAAAAACTACACTCTTACACCAGTATATTAGAGGTGAATTTAGGCCAGATGTTCAAAGTACAACAGGATCTAATTTTTTTGTAAAATATGTTAAAATTCCTCAAGCTAATAATATTTTAACCCTGCAGATTTGGGATCTTGCTGGTCAAGCACGCTTTAAATGGGTTAGACAAGCTTTCTATAAAGGAACTAGAGGAATTGTATATATGTTTGATTTAACACAATATCAATCATTTGAGAATTTAATGCTTTGGAGAGAAGAAATAGAGAATAGTGTCGGAGCTAAACCTAGTGTATTGGTTGGAAACAAACTTGATTTATTAGAAAATGAAATTAGAGGCATATCTTTTGAAGAATCGAATACTCTTAAGAGTAATCTTGCTTCCTGCGCTTATATTGAAACAAGTGCAAAATTTGGTATTGGAGTAGATGATTTATTTAGTAAGCTTGCTATAGAGATGTATAAATCCCAGAATTTTCAATGATTAATCAAATTTTTTCACATAAATTTTAACTTTTTTAATCGATTTTAGTATTTCTTGATATATGAAGCTATCATCATACCATAGTAGGTGGGATTTTCTCGAATTAATACATTTGGTGTAAAATCTTTATTTTCAATCATACCCTGAAGAATAACAAATCCGATGAATCCACAACACATTGCTTTTTCCAAAATGGGGATAACTTTTTTAGTAAGAATTTTACTATCCAAGCTGGTAGCCCACTCTTGAATCATTTTATCAAAAATTTCTGCTTCCTCTGCAAATCCATATGGTCCTTCAGCTTTATGGGTATGACCAAGATCACCACTTATAATTACAACTACTCGTTTCTTGATCGATTCAAAGAAGAGTTCCAAATCATTTCCTAAAGTAATTGTTTCGGGTATCAATTCTTTAGGTTGTTCAAGCCTCCTTAAAGGTTGTGAGAGGATAACATATTTTGGATTTGATGATAGATCCCTCAAAAACCAGAGAGGTACTGCCTCACCCCATCGCAAAGGAGCATGAACACTCATTGCATAGGCTGAAATACCGTTGATTGCAGTGCCTTTCTTAGATAAATAATCTAAAAGTTGATTGGATATTTTCTGATTGATCTTTACATTTACAACATATTCTTGGTATTCACCGTCCCATTCTGCCGTCCCGCTTCCACCCATGTTTAAATAAATCCCATAATCATTTGATAAAGCAATACTATGAGGAGTTGTAAGGAAAATAATTTCTGGGCGTAAATCATCAATTATTTTTACAATTTTTCTCATCTCATAGTTTAAGTTAATTGCTTGCATTGGTATTCCCTCTTTCTTTGGATCTAATATCATTGCTCCATGAGGAAGGATAAATGCTCCAACAATAACCATAATGTTAACTCATCTCACATTTTTTCTTTTTTGCTAAACATTTTATATAGATCATGATTGTAAAATATGTTTATTTAATATTACGAAAAAAATAAAAATCAAGGAATTACGTGGAAGTTATAAATTTATTTTAGTGTGAAATCTCACACTAACATATTATAAACATATGTAAGAATTAGGTTTTAGCATATAATCATTAATTTTTATTACTGTAAATTTATCTACTCCATAGAATGTCAATTTTAAAATAATATTAAATATTGATCAAACCATAATTAAAAATTTATACTAAACAAAAAAAAATAATGATAAAATATGAGTAAAAAAGGCGCAAAACTCAAAATAGACTCCTATAAAGGCCCTTTAGGCACAATAAAAGGATTTGAATTAACTGCTGGACATGTGAGCTACGGAGATGAGACGGAATGGGAACCAATGGGCCCACACCCTCAACCACATATACCAACTCTTAGGAGCTGGTTTTTCAAATTAATGGAACGATACAAGCCATATTATATGCCTATCTGTGATATGTGTTGCCTTTGTACGTATGGTAAATGTAACCTTTCTAAGGGTAGGACTGGTGCTTGCGGGATCAATATGGAGACTCAACAATCTAGAATAGTCGAAATAGCGTGTTGTATTGGGGCTGCATGCCATTCTGCTCATGGAGATCATCTATTACATTGGTTAAAAGAAAAATATGGGAATGTTCCTATTAATTTTGGAAATAATATTGCTGTAGAGATGCCTCATACTCGATTAGTAGTTGGTATGAAACCTGAAACCTTAGAAGATTTAGAGACTGCAATGGAATGGGTCCATTATACAATTACACATTTATTAGCTGCTGGACACACTGGTCAGGAATCAAATTTCTTAGATTATGAAGCTAAAAGCTTCTTAGCTGGTTTAGCTGATTCAGTTGGTATGGAGATTTCTGATGCGGTTCAAATCGCCGCATATGGGTTTCCAATGGGAGATCCAGATGTTCCCATTGTAGAATTAGGTATGGGAACAATGGATACTAGTAAGGCAACAATTCTAATGATTGGCCATAATGTTGCTCCTGGAATCGAATTAGTAGATTACCTTAGAGAAAAAGGATATGATAATAAAATAGATGTAGGAGCTATCTGTTGTACTGCCCATGATCTTACACGATATTATGATGGAGCGAAAATTGTGGGTTCAATGTCTAGGCAACTTCATTTTATTCGCTCAGGGTTAGCTGATGTTGTAATGGTCGATGAGCAATGTGTTAATTTGAGATCTTTTGAACAAGCTCAATTAGTTGGAGCTCCTTTTATTGCAACCAACGAAAAAAATATGAGCGGCTTAACTGATAGAACTAAGGATCCTGTAGATGAAATAGTTGAGGATCTAGTTAGTGGGAAGACACCTGGCGTTTTAATATTAGACCCAATAAAGGCTGGACAAGTTGCTGCTGAAACAGCAATTAAAGTAAAACCAATTAGAAAAGCTAAGAGTGGAATTCCTGATGAACAAGGATGTATTGATATGGCATATCGATGTAATGGCTGTGGAAATTGTCAACGAAATTGTCCAAATGATTTACCGCTTGTAGAGGGTGTGAAATTAGTTAAGGAAGGAGACTTCTCAGTTCTAGCAAATATTTTTGATGAATGCTTAGGATGTGGACGGTGTGAATCAGATTGTATGAAAAATGTTTCACCATTGACTTTATTGCAATACGCTGGAAGAGAAATGATTAGAAATGAAAAATTTAACTGTAGAGCTGGTCGTGGTCCAATTATGGATACAGAGATAAGAAACGTAGGTGCTCCTATCGTTTTAGGTGAAATTCCGGGAATTGTTGCTATAATTGGTTGTGCAAATTATGCACATGATATTCAAGAACTCTATTTAATGGCTGAAGAGTTTTTAAAGAGAAATTACATAGTAGTAGTATCTGGATGTGGAGCAATGGATATTGGTCTTGTAAAAGATGAAGAAGGTAAAACATTATATGATCGCTTCCCAGGAGATTTCGATCGTGGTGGTTTAGTAAATGTTGGAAGTTGTGTTTCAAATCCACATATAACCGGAGCTGCCTGTAAGGTTGCAAATATATTTGCAAGACGTCCTTTAAGAGGAAATTTTGAGGAAATCGCTGATTATATTTTAAACCGAGTTGGTGCTGTAGGTGTCGCTTGGGGTGCAATGAGTCAAAAAGCCGCAAGTATCGCTAGCATGGCAAACGGATTAGGTGTTCCAGCCGTTATTGGACCTCATGCCGCTGAATATAGAAGGATGTATATAGGTAGGTCTGATGATGAGGAGACTTGGAAAGTCTGGAACGCTCGTGATTCGACACCAAATCATATAGTTGGGCCAGGTCCAGAACACTTACTTACAACTGCTGAATCTATTGAGCAAGCAATATGTTTAGTTGCTAAATTAGCAATTCGACCCGCTGATAACTCGAAGGGAAGAATGATAAAGCTTTCGCACTGGATTGACTTAGAGCGTAAGTATAAAGGCGTAGAATTTCCAGAAGATCTTGAGAAGTATATTCGAGTTGATGCAGATATTCCAATTAATATGAAAGGTGAGATTCAGGAGTTTTTAAGGAAAAAAGACTGGCAACCAAAAGAAATTGTAGATCCTACTCTTTTGGAGAGAGTTTGCCATAAATAAATCTACTTTTTTTATATTCTCGTTTTTTTATGTAATAATCAAATGAAAGGTAAAATTTACTAATTATAATATAAAAATGAATGATAAAGAAATATTTAAATTATCAAAATTGTGTGAACATTGGGCAAATCATAACGAGAGCCATAAGGAAAACTTTGAAAAATGGCGAACTAAAGCAAAAGAAATGAAATTAACGGAAGTAGTTAATAATCTTAATAAAGCAATTGAAATGATGGATAACTGTAATAACTACTTACTTAAAGCTAAAAAAGAGTTAGAATCAATTAAATAAGTGGTTATTTATAGGAACATATTTATTAAAGGTAGTATTTGTTCTCTGAAATAATCCAATTTCTCATACATCATTTCTGGGTTTTCTGAAAGTATCCATAGATATACTGGAATCTGTAATTCAGAGTAATTAAATAACTTTTCACCTTGAATTGTAAATCCATTCATAGGGAAATTAAGTGTCATCGAAGTCTCTCTGATCAATCCAATTGAATTATGAAAATTTGAAAGTGTTTGCATAATTAATGCTGTGTTGTTTAATAAGGCTTCATCAGTATCGGAATCATTGTAATTACCAAAAATTAATCCATCCATTGAAATCAAACTTGCAGATTTTGCTTCAATAGTGTGTGAATAGTCCTCAAGAATATTTTCAATAATTTCTGAAGTATCAGAAACTCTTTTGAGTGCTTCACTAAACATTTGCATGATGGTCTCTTTTTGATAAATCGTTGTGTCAGCATAACTTATAGAAAAGTTTTCAAATTCGTCTGTTACTTGATTAAACTTATTTTTAATTATTTTTACATTATTTTGCCATTCTACTGATGACCGGAAATCCCGATCACTTTTACTTAATACAACTAAAACGGGGGGAAATTCATTTAGATCTTTCAAAGCTTTCAATACTTGGCGGTAATAATTAGTAGATTCGGGAAATCTATCAGCATCTTGAGTGTCAATGACATATAGAAGTAGATCGGCTTCAGTAAAAAATAATTCTGGCCTATTAAAATACAATTTTTCTCTATACTGAACTTGACCACCAAGATCCCAGGATATTATTGGATAACCAAAAAAATCTAATCTTTCTCGTTTCACACCTCTCGTAGGTAACAATGACTTTATTATGGAAAATCTATCTTGAAGGACCGCAAGAATGGATGTTTTACCCCCATTATCAAGCCCAATCATCAATAATTTCTTGTGAGACTTTAATTGTTCTTTTATAGCCTTAACAACTATTTGTGCGATTTTTACCCACTTTATCATAATAGAACTAGGTATTTCCTTTACATCTGGCAAATTTTCCAATGAGATTTTAGCCAAATCTCCAATGCTTTTAATATTATAATCCTCTAAAGTATCAGATGATACTTTATCAATACCAATAAGTGTATCAGGTTTAAAATTTAATATATCTTCCAAATCATTAATAATAATATTACTCTTAAAGAAGTCTTTTACTTTTACATTTTTATCATTATTTGACATGATACATCGAAGATTACAACAATTTCACTTTTCTATATACTATTTTTGTTTTTTCTAATTTCAAAAGAGTTTTATTAAATATGAAAAAACTAACTTATAAAACTTTATTTTTGTGAAAAAAACATAATTATTTATTCTTTTTGTAACATATAAAAATTAGGAGTGTTATTTAGGGTTCAAAAAAAACTATATTAGGTAAATAAGCTAGAAATGTCAGAAAGGGTTCCAGAAAACATAGTAATTTGTATAGATACTTCGAGATCAATGTATCGAACAGATTATCTCCCTTCCCGCCTAAAAGCTAGTATTGAAGCACTTAAAAAGTTAATTAGCGAAAGATTTAATAAGGATACAATGTCTTCTTTTGCTGTTGTCAAATTTTCTGATAATCCAAAAAAGATTTTAGATTTCACAGAAAAAGAAGAATCTCTTTTCAATTGTTTAGATTCATTAGAATTTTCTGGAAAATCAGCAATGGGAGAGGCATTAGGGCTTTCCATCAAAGTTATCATATCTGAATTAAGGAAAATCGCTGCAAAATTACCTAGAATCTTGCTGATATCTGATGGGAAACTCACTAAAACTTCTGTCGATCCTCTCAAAATGGCACGACTAGCACATGGATTGAATATTAAGATTGATTGTTTCCTTTTAGGGGAAGTTTCTTCCCTTAATCTTCTAAAACGATTAAGTGATATTACCGGAGGTAAATATTACTATAATAATGACTCAGAATCTTTATTACAAGCTGCTTTTAATTTAGCAAGTTCCAATATTAAAACTTATGGAGAAAATTCAAAGTTATTAGTGGATAACCCTGCTTTCTTAAGAAAAATAGCTGCTGATCTATTGAGAGTTCAAGATTTAACAAAAGATCAAGAACAACGTTTATTGCAAATTAGAGGACTAGCAGATTATAAAAAATGCTCTATTTGCTTTTCTGATACAAATCCCTATACGAAGAGCTCATTTTTTGTGAGCGGCCGTTATTGTCCAAATTGTCAGACTCCGTATCACATCCATTGTTTAGCATCTTGGGCAGATTCTCAAAAAGATAGTAAAATGAGAAAATCAGCCACTGTTCGATGTCCTCATTGTTTTTATCTGTTAAAAATACCTATTGAGGTGTCCCAAGTAAGAAAATTAACTTCTTTAGTAAAACCACGCATTCGTGAAGGTTCAAGTAATAAAAAACCTGAAATCGCTGCTGCCGAGTTAATGGATTTTGGAGAAATTGAAAATGACGCCTTATTTAATTCATGTTTAGTATGTAATCTAATATTTGAGCCTGAACAAAAAATTATTCGATGTGAAAACTGTAAAACACTCTATCATAAAAATTGTTTTGAAACACTAAACAACAGGCAATGTAAAACTTGTGGTGTTAAACTACATCTTTATTAATTTAATAGATTAGACTATATTATGCCCGAAAATAGCTTTTATTCTTACAGATCTATTAAATTAGGATTTGGACATTTCAATTTACCTCCTGTGTTAATAGGAACAATGTTTTATCAAGGGCAATCTATAGTCGATAGAAATAATAGCCAAGATTTTAATAAAGAAAAAGCAAAAAAAAGAATTCATAGTCAAATGGAATTAGCTGAGAAAAATAAATTACCAAGTCTTGTTGAAATCTCCGCAGATAATCCTAATGCGATGGTAAAATATCTTGCATTTTACTTAGATAATTTCGAACCTCCCTTAGTTTTAGGTGGTACCTTTGAGGCTAGATTATCCGGTATTGAATATCTAATTGAAAGTGGGGTTAAACCTGAAGAAATTATCTATAATACCATATCAAATCTAAAAAGTAAAAAGGAACTTGATTTAATTAAAAAATATAAACTACAATCCGTTGTAATATTAATACTTGGTTCAAATAATATGACATCTACCCAGAGATTTAAATATATAACTTCAAAAAATCAACCAGGAGATATTAGCCTACTTGAGGGCGTAAAAAATTTGGGAGTAGAGCGGATATGGATTGATGGTGGCGTAATTGATCTAGAAAGTTTAAGCCATATTCTTGAAACCCAGCAATTAATCAGTAAATCGCTAAAGTTACCTGTTGGAACAGCTCCTAACTTATTTTTATTTAAATATTCGTCTCCTAGATTAAATAAAAAATTTCATACACGATATCGCAGAGCAAGTATTATGTTCATTGTATCTTGGTTTTCTAACTTTATCTTTTATGGAGCAATTGAGGATGCTAAAGAATGTTTTGCCTCTGCATACCAATCATTTGCCTTTAAAAAAACATTAAAGGCTCATAATATTAAACTATTTGACAAATAATAGATTTTGTTTTTTAAACAAAACTTAAATAAACTTAATTTTTTTAGGATAGTAGTATAATCACATTGAACTCAAAGAATTACTTGAACAATTATTCTAATACAAGGATAGAAATATGTATAACAATCAAGATAATGATGAAAAAGAAATAGAAGCTATTAAATTAATAGATCAAGCTGAAAATTTTGCTGATAAAGGTAAAGGGGATGACGCTATAAAATTTTATGAGAAAGCTGCACAAATTTACCTTGATCTTGGCAGTTATATTAAAATAGATGAGCTTTTTGCAAGAATAATTCAAATAATTTCCCAATTTAAAAATCATATTCAAGCAAGTTATAGATTAAAATCAATAATTAGAAAAACCGAAGAATTAAAGTTGTATGAGGTTTCGGCTAAACTACTAATACATCTAGGAAACCTTTCATATAATATGAATGACTGGGAAACTGCGGGTGATAGTTGGAGTAGAGCTTCAGAGTACTTATATAAGGAAGATCCTGATGAATTTAATAGTTTATCATCAATTCTGTTATTAAAAGCGGGTCAAGCATATGAACGTTCCCAATTAACAAAGGATCAAGGAAAACGATTAATCTTAAAAGCAGTCATGAAAATTAATAGATTTGACGAATTATATCAGGAAGAAGAAAAAAGAGCGCAACTCTTGATAAGTAATAAAGAGTTCGAAGCGGCAGCGGATAAATTTTACACCATTTCCACATACTTTAAAAAGGCACTTGGTAATTTAGGTGATCTTCTAAGTGAAGCAGAATCGAAAGATACCATGCTAAATGCTAAAGCGCGATTCATTCATTTTGTTGCAGAATATCAAACAGTCTCGGCGATTTGTTTAGCAGCTACCAACAATCCAGATTTCAGGGAAAGAATTGAGCATCTGGGAAAAGACTCTATTACACGTTTTAAAGAATCAATATCCATGCTTAAAGAATATCTGTTTCCCCTAAAAAAAGATTTCGATAAAGAAATAATTCTAAGGGTAACTTTTGATACCATGCTACTAGCAATTATTCAAAGAATCTTAGGAATAGAAGAAATAAAGTGTTTAGAATATCTATTTAATAACATCGAAAAAAATAAAGCTTTAACTAAAGAATTAAAGAAAAGTCCATATTTCAAAATTACAGAAAAAATAGAGGAAGTTGGTTTAAGAGATACATTAGGTGATCTATTAAAAATACATCTAGGCCATTTTGAAAAAATTAAGAATACACTGATTTCTCATTTTATGTAGCAAAATATAGTAAAAGGAGTTATTTTTATAATCAAATTTGATTTAACATTTGAAACGAATTAATTGATTGGATTTTCTCTAATTAAAATTTTATATTTAATTGATGAAATTTTAATTTACTAATTTTTCTGACTCCATGATTGCCTGAGCAGTAATCACAATAAATTAAACCAGCTTCTTCAAGCTTTTTAATTTGAGCAGAGATATTTGCTTCTGTCATGTTTAAGTTCGCAGCTATATTGGAAACGTCCATACCATCTTGTTTTATTTGAATCTGGTGAAGAATCGATCTTCGAGTTTCTGATGATAGAGCCTTCACTATAAGCTCAATTTGGTCGTCCGATTCAATTGTTATAGATCGGTTATCATTATCAACTAATTCTAATTTTAATGGAGAAACTAATTCTGGATTTTGGCCTAAATTTTCTGTTAATTCCACTATCTACTTTCAACCCTTACTAATAACAATTTTTAATTATTTTGGGTACACAAATATTAAATTTAATTGAGCTTTTAAGTCTGATCTAATATTCATCAAATTACTTGTGATAATTATGATTACTATTAATTACATATGATATTAAAAAAAACACAGTTTATGAAAATTAAGTATCAAGCAAGAAAATCTAGATTTAAAGAGCTTTATCATCAAAACTCGCTATTATATTGAGTATTTTGTATTTTCTAGTCAAGATTATACAGAATTCTTCTTTCAAGATGATTTTTTTAGTTAAATCATTATTTATTTAATATATTATATTTTAAATAGAAATTAAAATTGTTATTTTTTCGAATTTTATATATAGTACTTTATAAGTAAAATTAATTAGTATATGCAATCTTTCAAATTTGCTTCAGATTAATGGTTTAGTTATGCTTAACTGAAAATTAAGTGTAGTAATACTTCTAAGTTGTGAAGATAAAAAATGGGCACGAGATCACACTACTTAATTGGTTGAAACAATTTCAAAAATAGTCATAAAACTTTTTAAGTTACATTGATTACATAATATTACTAAAGAAACAATTAAATTTTAAAGGGATTTTAAAAAATGAGTCAAAAAAAAGAGTCAAATGGATTTCAAGATGTAATCACAATAAGGATTGACCGAAATTTAAATAATAATTTAAACAAAATGAAAGAGAGATTAGGAATTTCAAAAGCTGATTTAATAAGAAATTATTTAGAGTTTTCAAAGTTTATTATAAAGCAGAAAGGATCAATAAAAACACTTAATAATCGAAAC
>JBHLPZ010000004.1:0-43880 GCA_048885325.1 Candidatus Odinarchaeota archaeon | reverse complement strand
CCCAGCCTTTTGAAATATTTAGAACATTATAATCCCATTGTTCGTAAGAGCATAATTGAGACTTTTGGTGAGATGAAACTCCCATATCCTGAAATAATTAAAAATTTATCTATAGCACTACATGATAAAAAGAAAGGGATTCAAGGGAAAGCAGCCGATGCCCTCCGTAATATCGGTTACCCAGTAATACCTACTTTAATTCAAGCGATTGATGATCCTGAAAAAAAAGTAAGGAGTTTGGCAATTTGGGCTATTGGAGGAATTGGAGATGAAGCAGCTGAAGCCATTCCAAAATTAATTGAAGCGTTAAAGGATCCTAAAAGCTCAATTCGAGTTGAAACTGCAAGAACATTAGGTAAGTTGGGAAATATTGCAATAGACGCAATACCCACTCTTATAGAGACGTTAAATGATCCAAATAAGAGAGTTCGAATTGAATCGGCAATAGCTTTAGGAAAGATTGGACATGCAGCATCTAAAGCAAGTTCAACATTAATCGATTTATTAAAAGATAAGAAAGTTGATGTAAGGTGGCGTGCAGTAGAAGCTCTCGGAGAAATAAATCCAGATGACCCTAATGTAGTACCGATATTAAAAACTATATCTGAAGATAAGTCCGATCTTGTAGCAAGTGCGGCTTTAGAGGCTTTAGAGAAAATTGAGGGAACTGAAATAAAATACTAAAACACAAAATAAATATTTTTTTTATATTAACTATATAAATATCTACTTATTTCATAATTGAAGATTTTAATGAAATAAAATAATTAAAGAATTAAGAGTTTTTAAAAATAATAAAATATTTATAAATTTCAATTAAATTAAAATAAATTATTAATAAAGAGATATTATGAGTGAAAATCCGTATACTGAAAAAATATGGTTAAAAAATTATGATAAGGGTGTCCCTCCTCATATTGATTACCCGGAAATAAATATTTATAAACTCCTAGATAATTCAGCTAAAGATTTTGGTGGACGAACAGCTATTTGGTTTATGAATAATAAAATATCCTATAAAAAGTTAAAGGAAATAACTGAGAGACTTGCTACTGCGCTTGTTAACTTAGGTGTTAAAAAAGGTGATGTTATAGCGATTATGATACCAAATTTTCCGCAATTTATCATGAGTTATTATGGTATTTTGAAAGCTGGTGGTATTGTTACAGCCTGTAGTGTTCTTCATACCGAGCATGAATTAGCTTATCAATTAAATGATTCTGGAGCTGAAATAATAATTGCTTGGGATAATCAAATAGAAAAAATTAATAAAATCAAGGAAAGAACACGACTTCGACACGTAATTATAACTAACATAATGGATTATGGTCCAATGGCTTCTAAAAATCCACCGAAAATCGCAGGGACTTTGCAATTTGTTAATTTAATCGAAAATACAAAACCTAATCCACCTAAATATGAAACAAATGCAAAAGAAGATATTGCATGTCTTCAATACACAGGAGGTACAACTGGAGTACCTAAGGGTGCCATGTTAACTCACTACAATATTGTATCCAATTGTATTGCTATTTATACATGGAATGCTTCAGAATTACGAAAAGGCAAAGATACAGGTCTGACTAATTTACCACTATTTCATATATATGGTCAAACTGTTTGCATGAATTTTTTAATCTCTAGTGCTACTACAATTGCTTTAAATCCTGATCCTAGAGATCAAAAATCTTTATTTGAAATAATTCGAGCAACCCAACCTGCAATGTTTCCCGGTGTTCCAACTATGTATTTGCGTTTATTAGAACGAGATGATCTTGAAGATTATGCTAAAGATCTTAAATCAATTAGAATCTGTAATACAGGTGCTGCACCCATGCCGCCTGAAGTCCTTAAAGAATTTGAGGAAAGAACTGGAGGTAAAATACTTGAAGGTTATGGAATGACAGAGACATCACCAGTTACTCATATCAATCCTGTTAATGGAGTAAGAAAAGTTGGTTCTGTTGGAATGCCCATTCCAGATACAGAAGTAAAAATTGTCGAAATTGATGATTATACAAACATTGTGCCCTTGGGGGAACAAGGTGAAATAATGATAAAAGGTCCGCAGGTCATGAAAGGATATTGGAATAAGCCTGAAGAAACTGATAACCAGTTGAAGGACGGATGGCTTTTAACTGGTGATATTGGGATAATGGATGAAGAAGGTTACTTCTATATTGTCGATAGGAAGAAAGATATGATTAATGTAAGCGGTTTTAAAGTTTATCCAAGAGAAATAGAAGATGTACTATTTGAATATGAATCCATAGAAAACGCAGCCGTTATAGGGATTCCTGACCCAAATATCCCTGGTAGTGAAAAAGTAAAAGCATATATTGTATTAAAAGATGGATATAAAGAAAGTGAAGAAATTAAAAGTGAAATTAAAGAATTCTGCAGACAAACTGTAGCTCCATATAAAGTTCCAAAAATCATCGAATTTAAAAAAGAACTACCTGAAACATTAGTAGGTAAAGTACTAAGAAAAGAACTTAAGGATATCGAGGCTAAAAGAAGGGGAGAAGAAGTTTAATCCTTTCAAAAAACTAATTTTTTTTATCAACTCTTATTATTCATTTTCTCTTTATAGAAATTATTATATTATAATATCGATGATAAAATAATCTATGTTGGAAACAATTCTTAAATTTGCGAGAGAGAATTCTGAATCTGATGATATTCATGGTTTTCCTCATATTGAAAGAGTATATAGTTTATGTCTTAAAATAGGAAAAAAATTAGATGCAGATATTAAAATATTAAAAATAGCGGCGTTACTTCATGATATTGGAAGAATTAATGAAGGAGTAAATACCTTAAAAAGAAATCACGCTGAAATTTCTGCCGAATTAGCAACTAACTTTTTAACTAACTTGGATATTGGACTCCCTAAAGAGGATATTGAGAATATTATTCATTGTATAAGGGCTCATTCTTTTTCAAATGAGATAAAGCCTAAAACACTAGAAGCAAAAATTTTATCTGATGCAGATAAATTAGATGCATTAGGAGCTATTGGCTTATATCGTACAATAGGATTTACAGTTAAAAATAGGGGTGGAATTGAACAAGTGATTCATCATCTAGAGACTAAAATAATGAAATTGAGAAACCGAATGTATTTAGATGTATCAAAGAAAATTGCTAATGAACGTGAAAGAATAATATCAAATTTTTATAAAAAAATTTTAAGAGAGAAATAAAGAAGGAGGGTAATATGCCTCAACTTGTAAAAGGTGGGAAGTATATATTTGGATGGTCAAAAGTAGGGGAAAATGGTAAATTAATAATTCCAGAAGAAGCTTATCTTGAATATAGACTTAATGAAGATGATAAAGGTATATTAATGTCTGGAAGTAAACGTTCAGGTGGTTTTGGGTTAAGTTCAAGTCGTCTATTAAAAAATAGTCCAATTGGAAAAATGTTAGAAGGATTCCCTGAATTATTAAATCACCAATTAGAAGAAGGAAAATTATTTAAAATAAAAGAAAAAAATTACTGTTGGATTACAATCTACAAGAGTGGAATTATAGAAATTCCCCAAAAAACTTTAAGAGCCTTTAATATTAAACTTAATGACAATTTACTAGTTGGAAGAGGCAGTGGTTTAGCCCTAGGTTTCATTGCTAAGGGCCCCATTTATGAGGAGGCAAAGAATCATTCCGAAATTCCATATTTCTAATTACTTTAGTCTCAAAATTATACTCAATAATATTGGAAATTTTTCTTCTGAACCCCATATTACATAAATTTTATCTTCTATAGGCATTGCGAGATGCTTCGCCGCTACGATCCAATCAGTTCCGATATTATTTGCTGTTTTAGAACCATCCTTAAATTTTAAATACATAATTGCCCCTAAATAATTATCAATTTTAACTCGAGTGATTTTGATATCCTTCAAATCCGCATTTATAAATTCTTCTTTTTCAGAATCAGGCTGCAATTGTCCTTTTAATTTCTCATATGATAGTTGTAAAGCTGCTTGAATGAGAACCTCTTCTTTCACAGCCTTTTCATATTCAAATATAATAAGTCCACAATCTTTATCCACTCCAATTATCCCCAAAGTGTTAAATTCTTTTGAAACGTCAATCCAGCCATTTTCCGAGCTTTCCCCCATTATATATCTAAAGGATTTAAGAATCTTTAATTCATCTTCCCTTTCTTTAATAATATTATCAATTACCTCATTAATGGGTCTAGCAACATAAATAGTCGTACCTGTTGGTCTCTCCATTAACTTATCGACCCATCGTTTATTAACTAAACGCTCAATGATCCGATATATTGTCGTTCTCTTAATTTCCAATTGTTTATTAAGAGTTCCCACCTTTTCTCCTTTTTCGCCACTTTGAAGAAGACTCAAGTATACTTTTGCCTCTTCAAGGGTCAATCCAACTTTTAACAATCCTAATCTCTGTAAATTTTGAGTATCATTAAGTAATACTTTTGGAGTTGCCCATTTAATCTCTTTAATTTTACCTAAAATTGCTTGCGGATCTAAATAAGGATCCCTTTTACGTAGCTCTCCTAAAGTTCTCGAAGCATCTATTAAACCTAAGAAAATTTGTTCTCCAGGTTCTATTCGACAGATGATTCTTCTTTCATCATCCTTAAATCCAATGATATTACCTCTTTTCTCTAAATTCATAGCAACAAGTTTTTCAGATGAGATTTGTATAATTTTGTACTTAATATTATCAATAAAAAGCTCACTGAGTTCTTGTGAATCCCATAAAGAATTAATTTCTTCCAAATCATCAGCAATATCCCAGTTATCAGAAGAATAAACAATTTTACTCTTTCCTTCAATAATGATTGTTGAAATAATTCTAGATTCAGATGTAAGAAATTTATCTAACTTGTTGATAATTTTTTCCAATTCTAATTAACCCCCCTCTTCTAAAAAAAAGATTGAAAATTTTAAACCATATCATTAAAAACACCTATGTATTATTGTAGGGCCAAATTCTTTATATTCGCGTCGAGTAATCCACATCCTATGAAATGTCTTTAATGAGCCTAAAATTGAACCTCCAATCCACACTGAATACATACGTTCTGGTGGACTGATAATTCTTACTTCCACGGATTCAGAAATCATTTCTTTTATCTCTTTTGTTAACCTTTCCTTAATACCTGGAAACATAGTAGAACCACCGGACAATACAATATTACTGTAAAGGTCTCTTCGAAGGTCAACATCACATTCAGATATAGCGCTTACTATAAGATCATCAATTGGGTCTAACTCTTTTCCTATCACTGATGGATTGAAAAAACATTCAGGAGCTAAGAATCTTTCTATTCCTAAGCTAATAGTTTCTCCATCCGGAAGCATAAACAATTTTTCCATTCCATCAACTTTCTTAGAAAGGAGTAATTCTTTTTCTGGATCTATTGCCACATAACATAGCTTTTCTTTAATATCTCTTACAATTTCAGTTTCAGCAGTTGAGGTGAATGAGTAACCTTTTTGTCTTAGCAACCTTTGTAAATATTTTGTAACGTCCCTTCCTGCTAGATCTGTTCTTTGTATAGCATGACTTAATGCAAAACCTTCATAAATCGGAACAATATGAGACACCCCATCGCCAATATCTATTACAGTTCCTGTTGTTCTTCCTGAAGCATATAAAGATAACACTGCTTGCATCGCAATATACAATGCAGGTACATTAAATGTCTCAAACATGATTTCTGCCATTTTCTCTCTATTTTGTCGCGGATTCAAAGGTGCTTCTGTAAGGAGTATCGGATGTTCTGAAGGATCAATTCTTAGGTCAGTATAATATGTATAATGCCATAATTTTTCCATAGCAGGCCAATCTTCTACAATACCATGTTCGATCGGAAATTTAAGACTTAAAAGACCTCTAAGTTCCATTGCTTCTTCTCCAATATAATAGTCTCTAGAAAAATGTTTTACATCTGGCATCACAGTTCCATATTTTGGGGTTCCAATCATGGTAGGAAAAACCGAACGTGGTTGATCTTCTCCACCAAAACCGTTTTTAGAAATTCCTGTTCCATTATCTAAAATAATGGCCCTATTAAATTTTAATTCTTCCATAATTTATTCCTCCACCAATTTTTATATCAAACTTATATGCTAATTTTTCACAATAAAAACTTAAAATAATGGAATGTAAAAATAAATTGAATTATAGTTAAATCCAAGAACTATTTTAATATCTATTGATGAATTACAGCATATAATTATAAAATAATAAAATAAATTTAACTATTTAAATATTGTCACAATATTGTCATGTCATTGCGACAAATGAATATTTATTCAGAAACCAAATTTAGTTATATTTTTTAAGAAATTTTTCAGCTGATTTTCTAGTTTTAGGGCTTTTACATTTCAGTTGAGCTTTTATAAATTTAATGACTTCTTCCTTATTTTCTATTTCATTAAAGAATTCATTGAAAGATTCAATAATGTATGCTTTTATTAAGTCTTTACGGCTAATTTCGTGATGGGTCTCATCTATGCTTAATAATACTTTAGTTAGCTTATCTCTCAGGTTCGGTTTTACTTTAGCAATTATACCAAGATTCGCTGCTAAATGCCCAGCTGTCATTACACTTTTAGCATCAAGTAAATTACAATAATTATCAAAAATATCTTCAAACTTGTTTTTAGTATCAATTTTGGTAAGGTTGGCGAGAATCTGAATTCCAATAACTTTATGGAAATTGTTTTGACTTTTTAGCAAATCAACAAAAAAATCCCAATGTGGATAAAGGACTTCTGGTTTATTCTGACTTATAATTAATAAGACTTTATGGCTATTATATCGAATGGTTTCAGCTTTAGCTATAAGATTATTTATCAGTTTAGTTAATATTTTAGGATCTTCTATTGCTTCATTGGTAAGGCTTTCAGGTTCAAAATCTTTCTTATTTAGATTTTGCATATTTTAACACAACAACATTTAATTTAATTTTAATAAAAAGAAATTAAAAAAAAGTTAAGAATAGTTTCACTTTCTTTTATCATGCGCTTTCTTTTTTTCATCAACAGATACCCAAATTATTAATGAACTTGCACCAACAATTCCAATTGCCGCCAAAGAGATTATTAGAATGGTCTTTTCATCGATAATGATTCTGTAAATTGGCTCGGGTTTAAATAAGTCAGCAATTGGAATCATTTTGCCAATAATTCCACTTTCATTCCCAGTGGGATAGATTCTACCATGTGTAAATCCGAAATATTGAACTCCAGGAGACCCAGGTACAATTTTGGCTAATTCCTCATCTAAATTCAGTTTAACAACTTTGCTAAAATCGTGATGATAATAAATATAAACATCACGATTAACTGGATCAAAAATATTGCTATACCATGTTTGATACATAGCTACAGCATTTAAAACCTCCCGACAAATGTCAACGGTGAGGTCTTCTTCAGAATTAACATCGTCAAGTATAGAACATGCGGCATCATAGCGCTCACATGGATACCATCCATTTGATGGATTTGCTAAGTTAAAATTAGTTGAAACCAAATAAGTTGAATCATTTATACGCGTATATGCGAATTCTCCATCAATTCCCGCACTCACAACTACGGCATCACCTGTAGCATCAGCATAGTGGATCTGTGCTGCAATTGCTGTACCAAAATAGTAATTTTCAAAAAAATCAATTGCATCCTCAACATTACTTAATTCCCATAACCATTGAAACCCAACGTGTATTTCTGGGTATGTAGCATTTCGTTCGGGGTGGTCATTCAGGGGAGCGACTGGTAATCCATTTGCATCATAACACAAGCCTTGATCATTCATCCCACCCTGCGGTACTCCATCACCTATAAAATAATTATTGTAAAATCCAAAAAATATTATTCCATGCATAATTTGCTTTCCCTCAGAGGTTCCTGGGTCAATTTTTTGACTTGGAATAAGCCATATATATACTCCTTCCATATCGTAATCTTCACTATTTCCAAAGAAGACCTTATCATCCGCAGTAACTGTAAAGATTGTACAGGATTGAGCAACAGGATGAGGGGGATGGATACTATTAATGTTAGTAATTTGGATATTTGTAAAGAGACAAGAAAAAATAAAAAAGTATAATATAAGTCTTTTAGATTTCATAAGATAATCCCAGATTAAGAAAAATATGTTATTTTATTATTCTATTATATATTGGATGCTTTTTAAATTATTATCTCAATAATCATATCAAAATGAACTTAAGTTACACAATGTGAACAGATATGTACAAAAGGTTAAAAAAATTAACTCATTTTTAGATAAGCTGCTGTTATAGACTCCTTAGATTTTATTATTTCTTCTGGATTACCTTTAGCAATAATTCTTCCACCCTTTGGTCCTCCCTCAGGTCCTAATTCAATGATATAATCAGTATAAGCAAGGATTTGAGGATCATGCTCTATTATAATGACACTATTTCCCCCTTTAACAAGTTGTTCGAGTAATTCCATTAACTTTACAGCATCATAGAATGATAAACCAACCGTTGGTTCATCTAATATATACAGTGAATTACCTTTGCGTGTTTTTCCTAATTCTTTCGCTAGTTTGATACGCTGAGCCTCACCTCCACTCAATGTCGGAGCTGGTTGTCCAAGTGTGATATATCCCATACCGATCCTATCAAGGATTTTTAAAACATTAGAAATATTTATTTGGGATTTAAATAATTCTAATGCTTCACTTACTGTCATATTCAACACTTCTGAAATCGTCTTGTCTTTATATTTAACTTCTAGGATTTCTGGCTTATATCTCATACCTTTACATTCCTTACAAGGGATTGTGTAGCTACTAAGAAATGAAATTTGCAAATCCTGAACACCATTACCTCTACAAACAGGACATCTTCCATTATCAGAATTATAAGAAAAATGTCCTGCTTTATATTTTCTCTTTTTTGCCTCAGGAGTTTTAGCAAATAAATTTCTAATTTTTTCCCAAATCCCGATAAAAGAACATGGTGTGGAGGTTCTTACCCTAGAAATTGGTTTTTGGTTGACAACAATGACTCCATCTAAACTTTCCCATCCTTCTATAATTCCAGAGTACTCTAACAGGTCTTTATCATTTTCTTCATTTTCATCATCATTATCCTTTTTCATTTGTTTTATTTCAACACCTCTTTTGAAAAATGGTTTTATCAGTGGTACCAGAGTATCTAATATTAGAGAACTTTTCCCTGACCCTGAGACCCCAGCAATACCTACCATCATTCCCAATGGAATTTTAACTGTAATATTTTTTAGGTTATTAGTTTGTACATTTCTAATTGTAAGAAATTTCGTATTTGTATTAATAATATTGCGTTCCTCAATAGGTTTTTCAGGTAATTTAATATTACCAGCTAAAAATTGGCCTGTGTATGAATTTTCTACTTCTATTATTCCATCAATCGAGCCTTGATAAACTATCTCACCCCCATTAACACCTGCTCCGGGACCAATATCTATTATTTCATCAGCAATATCTATAAAACGTTTATCGTGCTCAACAATAATTACCGTATTTCCTAAATCTTTCAATTGTTGTAATATATCAATTAAGGATTCCTTCTCTTTTTCATGTAAACTCATGCTGGGTTCATCTAATATATAGATAAGAGAATCAAGACCAGAATCTAGATGGGTCATAAGAGTTAATCGTTGAAGTTCACCACCACTTAATGTAGGTAAAGAACGATTTAAATGTAAATATGAAAGACCAACATTAATCATACGTTTTAATCCTTGTAATAAACTATCTAACATTGATTTACCTTGTGGACTTCTTACATGTTCTTCACTTATACTTTCTAAAAATACAATCAATTCATCAATAGTCATCATAGCTAACTCACCAACATGTTTTCCTGCGATTTTAACTTCTCTCGCTTGTTGATTTATTCGGTAACCATCACATTCTACACATTTTTTCATTGACATGAAATTTTCATGAATCTTATGTCTTCTATAAGCACTCTTTGACTCTGCGAGAGCACGTTTTACATGGGGAATAATTCCTTCAAACACTCTTTCTAATATCCCTGTAAATGTCTTTGAGTCCCACTCAAAAGGTAATTTTTTACCACTACCATATAAAAACACTTGTTTTATATCATCCGGTAAATCTTTATATGGTGTTTTAATATCAAAATCGTAAAATCTGGGTAATTGTTCAACAAAGCGAATTTGATCAGCAAAAACAGCTGACCCTGCTTTTGTTATTTGAACTAAGTTTCTATTATTATCTTGAACGATTAAATCCTCAGTAATGTGCATGGTATACCCCCTACCTTTACAGGATAAGCACATACCTGAGGGTTCATTAAATGAAAAATATTTAATTTGTTTCCTTTCAACGATCATCCCGCACAAATCACACTCTAGATTATTATTAACTGGTTCCTTGCAAATAGGGCATATCAAAATACCTTCAGTGGCATATAACATTCTGAGTAGTCCATAAATTCCTGTTTTAGTTCCAACTGTAGATCGTGGATTAAATATGCGTGTAGTTCGTTGTTCCACTGCTACTGTGGGACTTAACCCCTCGATCAAATCAAAAGGCTTCTCATCTTCAAACTTAGGGGGAAAGCCGATGGATTGAAGGTATCGATTCATCCCCTCATCAAATAGAATATCAAATGCTAAACTCGATTTACCTGAACCTGATACACCCGTGATAAGAATTATTTTTCTCTTGGGAATATTAACATTTATGTTCTTCAAATTATGGATTCTTGCTCCAACAACTTTTATTTCATCCATATTCTAATTCATCACTTTTTTTAGGTTACTTTTTGAAAAATATAGAATGCGCAATCAAACTCTTTAGGATTTTTCTTAACCATGTTGATTTCACTCTCATATGATTTTAATTTTTCTAGCTCTTTAGGTTGTTTAAACTTACTACGTAATTCCTTGATCTTTTTTTCCATTGGTAAATAATATTCTCTCCACCAACATTCCTCTGGTAAAAAAAACTTATTTATGAGATTAAAACCACATTTAGGAAAGACTTCTAAGTTATTATTAATCCATTTTATTAATTCCCCTGCGACCAAAAATCCATTTATTTTTAATATTCGATTACATTCCACTAAACTCTTCTTCGTATTTAGGATATGTAATACCCCTTCATCCCAAATAAGATTAAAACTCTCTGTTGAAAAATCTGTATTATATATGGAACGATTTAATATTCTTATACGACTTGAAAGACCTTCTTTTTCGACTTTTGATTTAAATCTATCTAAAGCAGCCTGATCAATATCGATTCCAGTAATCTTTCCAGCGCTAAGCCTTGCTAATTCTATTGTTGGGGTACCGGACCCACAACCTATATCTAAAATACTTGGATTTTTCATCACTGGAAGAATTTTAAATGCTTTTCTTGTATATTTTAGAAAGACCTCTCGCATTTTTTCAATATCCAATTCTTTCAAAATATCTAGTGACATCTTAACACATTTTCTCTTCTTATATTGATTTTTTTATTTGTTCCCATGCCTTAGTTTCTAATTCTGCCCATTCATGAATTCCCTTATCCATATGGGGGATACGTTCTCTCCATGAATCTATTTCCTTTTTGGCTCCATTTGTTAGCTTTTCAAATTCATCATCAAGATTTTTCAATTGCTTTTGATAATCGCTCGCTCCTTTTTCCGTAATCTTATTGCTTTTTAGGAATAACTCTCTTAATTTTCTAAGGTTAGGAAGGTCATCCGGCAAGATTATAGTTTCTAATACTCGAATCTTATTAACAATTTCATCAAACATATCTGAAGCTTTAAGAAGCCCATTATTATTCAACAAATTTCCTGCTTCTTGTAAGAAATCCCGATATAAAATTCGAAACATTGCTCCACCAGTCCCTCCGGTCTCCATGTAAATAAACACAGAAATTAGACCAAACAATAGATTATCATCGTTAAAGTCGGTAACCCACGTCGGAAGCATCTTTCTCCATTTCTCAAAACCAGCCAATCCCATATTGCGGATTGGAGGATTATACATATAATTTAAATTAGCCTTTATAGCAGTAGGAATAATTTCTTTTAAATTTTTAACTTTTTTTGGTAAGTTTAACTCAACTAATTTATTCTTGGCTGGAAAAGGTGCGTATTTGCTACCCCTTGCTGCCTTTAATTGCTCATAGGACATTACATGAGGATTAGCATATCGATCGGAGATGTAAGCTTCATTTTTTTCCTCATCAATTCCATATGTTACAAATGTATGGGCACCAAAATGACCCGATTGTTCATTAGGGATGGGAGTGTCCTCTGCAAAAAAGAAAGGTAAGTATGCAAAATCAACAAATGTTATTGCGGGTTGACCTTTCTCTAATAATGTAATTAAATTATTATGGGCAGCATTTTCAGATGCTGTTTCTGTAACTTTTACACTTCCTCCCACAATGCTTAAAACTCTTTCAAAAACCTCGGTTTTCTTAACTGCCAATCCTAAAACCATTGGAAACGGCATTTTTTTCATGTAAAAATAGAAAAAACCCAACCCTGAACACAATCCAATTATCATTGGTTCAGAAAGCTCAATTCCATAATACGCAAGTACTTTTCTTAAACTTGAAGTTTGGCAATTTGCACCAGCCATATGTTTAAAATCATCTATTACTAATCTAACCAATTTTTTCTCCTTCTACTTTATATTTGGATTAATTTTATTACCACAATCATAGCATTCCACATCGTGAATGCAAATTTCACCCTTACATTTAGGGCATGTATAGAGTTTTTCTTGCTCCTGGAGCCACAAATCAACTCCAATTTCTTCAATCCTTTTTAAATTATTAACCATATTGACGGAATACCTTTCTTGATAAAGATTATCCATTTCTTGTAGCTTTTGACAAGGAAAGCTATCACATTCATAACAAAATTCAAATTCTTTTTTTCTTAATGCCGTACAATCTTTTCTTATAAAAACACAATTTTTATTTCTTATTCGACAACCTTTACAACCTATTTTATACCCTCTTTCTTCTAATAAATCTTTTTTCCAGAGGAGATACTGTCTGCAAGCACCACAGTATATACCGCAGGGTGCTGCTAAATTATTATCAACCATTTTTTCACTACTCATACTTTTATAAATTTATATTAACTATAAAATCGTTTTAACACTCTTAAGGCGAATAATGTAATCCATTTACTTTCCTTTCCTTTTTGTTCGATATTTGCTTGCATTCGCCCATTAAAAGATTTCTCTAATATCCATCGACCGTTCTCATTTTGCTTTGATACAATTAAATCAATGGCTTCTTTCATTCTATCGTCTTTACAGCCTAATTTTGTTAAGATATCTGAAACTTCTAAAGCATCGATTTTCCAAAATAAAGGAAAACCAAATTCAACCCATTCCTGCTTCGCAACAGCATCCAAATTATGACTTTGCTTATAAACATGATGATGAAGCATATATTCAACAGCTTTATTGATAATATCCATTACCCCATCTGATCTTTTGCCTGGAGGAATTTCCGAGAGTGCCTTTAGATTTTTTACAACTGCCATATGACATGTGTGTGTTCCCCAACAAGCTTCACCATTCTTAGAACCTACATTATAAGGCCATTCTTCTGGAGCTTTTGTTATACCATCATCAAAACGTTGATATTTAACAATCCAATCTATCCCTTTTTGAACTCTATGATCCTCCAAATATCCAAATCTAATCAGACCCCAAAGCATATTACCTGTTAAACAAGCGATAACATGATTCCGATCACCGCCATTTTCTCCACCACAAGCAGCAAAACCTCCACTTAACTTCTCTTGAGAGTTCTGAAGGATAAATTCACAAGTATTTTGAATCTTTTCATTGTTTCCATCAGCATGAAGTTCAGATAATACTATGAATTGCCATACTGTTCCTTTATATTTAGTTCTAATGTAAAAATTTTCAGCAGTTTCCCAATATCCCTCCGATTTTTGCTTGTTTAAAATTTTTGGTACAAGACTTTCGGCCATAATTTTTTCTTGTGCCTCTTTAACCTCATCATCGTTTTGACCCTTATCCAAAATATCTGTTAACGTAAAGTATCGCACTGAAGGATTATTTTCTTCTAGTAACCAGTCAATTGAATCTGAGTTCAAATATGATTTCCAATTTCTCATTATCTAATAACCTATAACCTATCTCCTATAAATTAAATTTTAATTTTAGATAATTTTTTAAAGAGTTGTTCCTCTTCTAATAACATTTCTAAAGTAAGATCGTGTAGTTCATTAAGATTTATGTACTTTAAACATTCATTTTTGTATTCATCAGCAGCATTCTTTAGAGTTTCTGCTAGCAATGTCCATTTTTGAGCAGATGCTGTAATATGTGGAATAGAATCCTTTAAAATGTTAAATTCATCAACTTTCCATGCTTTTTGACCTTCTTTTAACTCAGAATGATCTAAGAGTTCTATAAGAAAGGACTTGTACAAATTTCGAAAATTTGCTCCCCCGGTTCCCCAAGTTTCTATATAGCCGTGTATTAATTCAAAAGTTAATCTAGCACATGATTCTTCTTTACCGCTATAGGGATTAATAACTTTCCCCTTTAAGTTTTCATTCCAATTTAATACTGCATTTGCAAACCTCTTGAAACCTTGAATTCCAATATTATTCATTGACGGCCTTAACATGTGATTGACGACTTTTTGGATTGCTAACTTTATTCCCGCGGCAATTGGAGGATGTTTTCCGTCCACGCGACGTTGCATTGAATATTGGGTATTGCTCGGATGCAAAAATTTAGGACCATGCTTAGAACTTCGTGCTTTTTTCAAATCTTCAATTAATACTTCTTGAAAACCTTCAAATTCGGTATCTCCTACGTATGCAATACATTTTTCATCATCGTATCCAGCAAGAGTTATTGCATGCCCTCCAAAATGTATTTCTTGTTCAAAATAAGGCAAGAAGCCCAAATCAACTTGAATTAATAATGGAATACCCTGCAAGAGAAACTTTTTAGATTCCTCCCATGCTTTATCTGCACTTGTAAATGATTGCTTTTTTAAAGTAATACCTAAAAGCCGACAGGCTAAGGAATTTGGTGTAATTGTATCTTGTTTTCCACCAACAAAAATAGCTATATCTGATGGTTCTGATCCAGCTGATCTAGTGGAGCTATCAAAATATGCAAATCCCATTGTTCCATCAAGTCCAAATGCCATGGGTTCCGACATGGGAAATCCGTAAAATTCAAACATATCTCTCATTGCGGAGGATTCACAATGGGAGCCAACCTTGTGAATAAAGTTATTTACCATATGATTCTGAGTCAATTTGGCCTCCCCCTTTCTTAATTTCTTCTAAAACCCATTCCAAAAATTCAATATCAGTTCCTAATATCCTAATAGGATGTTCAAAAAGACCTCTAACATTCAATGGCATATGAGAATTCTGCTCTAACATCCACTCTAATCCTTTTTTATGTTTTTTTATTTTGGCTAATGAATGATTAATTGCTTTAATTTGTTCTCCTCTTGATAATAAAGGAAGCATTGAAAAGGCAACATAGAAATCCTCATCTTTTTTCCCCATAAATTCAGATAATACATTAATCATCTTTTTCTTTAACACTTTAAATCCAAGATCAGTTAATGTGTAAACCTTTCGAACTCTATTATCTACTTCTTCTTCATAAAACTCTACAAATTCGGCGTCTTCCAATTCACCTATAACCCGGTAAATTGAAGACTTCCCAATTGCAGTCCAAGCTCTCATACCTCTCTCTTCTATTCTCTGATTTATATTATAAGCGTGGCTAGGAAATTCTGCGACTAAACCTAGTAAAACAAATTGCTTATGAGTTAATCCATTTTCTGAGTTTTCAGACATCCTAATCTTAATTTTTTAAAAAATTGAATATTCTCATTTGAGAATATTCTCATATGAGAATATATGTTAACTTTATATTTAAATGTTTTCATCCAAGATAGAGTGGATAGTACATTTATCAAAACTTTAAAAAAAAAAGGATTAAGAGTATGTGTTAACCTTGAAATCTTTTTTCCAGTGTTTTTTGATGTATAGCGAAAGCTAAAGATAGAAAACCAAATCCGAATCCTAATAAAACTAAAATGTCAATTATTAATCCAAACGGTCCGAATGCACTAACTTCTCCTAACCCTACATTTATTATATCAAGAGAATATGTAAGTGGAGATATTATCGCAGTTGGCAGTGAAGCAATGGGCATAAAAAGCGGGCTAATAAATAGTAATGGAAATTTAATGAAAATTTGTAAAATCATTGTATTTCCAGGATTTTTTGTTGGTGGAGCAGACATAATCAAACTAAAACTAGAAAAGACTAGTGCAGAAATAATCATACCGGTAATAATTAGAAAATAATTAATAAGCAATCCACTTGACAGAAATAGTACTCCTAAGACTAAAGGAATTGATGAGAATAACAAGCCATATATAAATGAACCCCAAATACTACCAACTAATATAGTTTTAATTGAAACTGGACAAGTAGTTAAACGCTCAAAAGTACCACGCATAGTCTCCCATGGAAAAATGATTGGTCCCAATGATGTTGAAGTCAAGAAAAGAACCATTGCTATTATTCCAGAAATAAGATAAACTGGTGAAATAGTTCTTCCTATTGTAAAAGCAAGAAATAGAATTATCGGAAAAAATATTCCTTGAATTAATACAGGTGGTTTATTGTAATAAATTTTTAAATCTTTTTTAGTTATTGTAAAAGATCTCTTTATTTGTGTTTTAAAATTTCTAAATTTGGATTTTTTTGCAATTAAGTACTCCTTATTAATTTTTACCACCCCTTTCAATGATTTTTAAAAATGCATCTTCTAATTTTGGTTGATGTGTATTTAATTGTTTTATAATTAGATGATTCTGCTTTATGAAATCTATTATTTCACATATACTTTCATGGACATCTTCTACAATTATGTGAAAACCTTCTCTTACCTCTTGAACTTCTCTCACTGTGCTTAATTCTTCAATTTTATTTTTATTTACTCCATTAGCAAAATAAAAATCGATTGCTTTATATTCTTGAGTTAAATTTTTCAAGTTTTTAGGAGTATCCAAACTTATGATTTTACCATGATGAATAATTGCGATCCTATGACATAACTCGTTTGCTACCTCCATATCATGAGTCGTTAGGAAGATCGTCACACCTTTTTCATTATATTCTCTAATCAATTGTTTAATAATGCGAGCAGATTGTACATCCAATCCACTTGTTGGTTCATCAAGAAATAGGATTTCTGGATCACTCATTAATGCCATACATAGCAATAATCTTTGTTTCATTCCCTTTGAATATTTCATTGATTTCATATTACGCTTTTCATATAATTCAAATTTCTTAAGTAGAGCCTCTGCTCGTTTTAAGCGGATTTTTTTAGGAACACCATATATTTCTCCAATAAACATCAAATTTTGTAAACCTGACATTTCAAAATATACGTTGGCCTCCTCAGGAACATTTCCAGTAATCTGCTTGACGAGAATTTGATTTTTCCATACATCATGCCCAAATATAGATACATTTCCTTTAGTAGGTTTTAATACCCCTGTCATCATACGAATCGTGGTTGTTTTTCCAGCACCATTAGGACCTAGAAATCCAAAGATTTCCCCCTTTTTCACCTCAAAGTTAACATTATCAACTGCACGAATTATATTCTTCGTTCTCTGCGGACTATTTGGTCCCATTTTCCCAAGTTTCCCTTTTTTTGGGGATTCAAAATATTTGGCTAGATTATTTACAATTATAGCGCTCATTTTAATACCTCTATTCTAAGATTTTTTTTATTTCTCTTCTTCATCTAATTGAATGTGCTTTAAAAGCTCGTTGATAGGTTGATCTCCATGGCATTTGATAATTTGATTTAGAGTACACCCTTGTGGATGTTTATCTTTTATTTCAGGTTTATCGCAAGCATATTCTTCAATTTCCTTTATTTTCATTATGTATTTACCTCCAATTCTTTATTTTTGGTTTTTCTTGATACTTGGAACAAGTAGAACTATCACAATAGAGTTTTTTATAATTTTTTTAATTAGTTAAATATTAGATTAAACTAATCAAACCATATATTTAAATATTCCTAAAAGTTTTATATCATAGGATTTTGATGGTTTAAGGATATGACGAAAGAAATAGATCTTGAAAATTTAGGTGATTATATAAAGGTACTACATTGTGAAATTAGATGGGTTTTAATAGATATTTTACGAGATGGTCCAAAATCTTCTGATGAGATTTTTAGCCATCTAAAAAGCGTAAGTGAAAAAATCAATAATAATATACAATGCCATGGTATGTGTGGTAAAGGAGATTTTAAGGATTTAAAGAAACCATCATTATATTATCATCTTAGAGAATTAGAAAGCGTTGGTATTATTAAGGCAGATTACAAGCCTAGTGAAAGTAAAAGAGCTCCTGAAAAAGTTTGGAAGCTAAATCTAGAAAAACTAACAATAAATCTGAAATAAATTTAAACTTATTTTTTTTAATTTTTAAAAAGGTCAGTATAAATGGAAAAAAAAATCTTGTTTATAAGATTCACTTATTGGTATGGTGCGATTCTCGATCTATTGGTTTTCCTTGATATGATTATGTCAATAGTATTTGATTTTTCAGCTTTAATAGCAAATGTGGTCACAGATATATCTTATAAATATCAAACAGGAACTGGAGCTTTTTTAATGTTGGGATGGACAATTCTCCTAATATGGGCTGATCGTAAGCCAATCGAACGTAAAGAAATTTTATTACTTACAGCAATACCTGTTGTATTAGGTATCATGATAATAAATATATTTTATATCTCTTTCTGGTTTCTTTCCCTTATTACTTTAATAATTTTTATAATAGCATATTGTTTAGCTAAAACTGTAAATACTAGCTAAATTTGAAAAAAAATAAAAAAAATTGTTTATTAATTACTCAAAAAATAGATTAAGCATATTTTTCATGTAAACCTTTTATAAAATCATCAAGCTCCTTCATAGATTTTTTCTCTTTATCATAAGCAGCTTTCCCGCATTCATCTTCTAAATCGAAAAATGATTTAATATATCTTTTATTCATGATTGCTAACATTGATTTTATAAAGAATAAGAATTCTGTTTGATATTTAGTTAGTTCTTTAACGAACTTAAGAGTTTCTTCTTCAAGTTTATCAAGTGGAAATACCCGTGTTGGGAAATTTATGTTTTTCAACTCTTGTATCCCTGCTTTATCGGTAGTAAATAGAAGATTTTTTGCGTACGTTAATCCAAATGCTATTAAAGGAAGGAAGGTAGCTCCTGTTTGCGGAAAGGCCGATATTGCTATTTCTGGGAGCCTTAGATACAACTCATCTTTAGGTCTATCCGCAAATACTCGTAAGTCTGATGCTAAGGTTATTAACACTCCGAAACCAACTGCAATACCTTGAACTTGGACAATCACAGGTTTCTTTAATAAAACTATCGTTTCATTAACGTTTCTTCCCCATACTTGGATCAATTTAGCATTTTCAGGAGATCCTTGAATCTCTTTTAGGTCATATCCCGCAGAAAAGAACCTATTCCCTGTAGACTTAATTAATATACATTTAACTTTCTCATTTTTATCCGCATCAATTAAACTCTCATGAATCTTTTTCAACATTACAACATTACAAGAATTAGCCTTATCAGGTCTATTAATTGTAATCGTAGCAATACGTCCTTTTATTTCATATAAAATTAAATTTTGTTCACTCATAAAAACTGACACTTAAAATTTAATTAAAGATGTAGATAGAATAATTTTTAGATCAATCTAATATATAATAAATATTTTAACTATTAAGGTTGATATACTCTATTAACAAAAATGAAGACATGCAAATAATAATTTAAAGGTGCTTAATATAGAAAATATCATTATGATTAAAGAAGAATTTAATTGTGGCGTATCTACAGGGTTGAGAAAAGCCCAAGAATGGCAAGATGCTCGCAATTTCTTTGAAAAAGCTTGGAAATATGCTTTCAAAAAATTAAAAGAAAGAATTAGGGAAGGAAATAATATTTGATAATAAATACTATATAACGCTAAATATTTTTCACCTATTCGTATTAAGTATACTTTTAGGGATATGAATTGCGAATTTACATTCAAAAGCACCATTTAATACGGTTAGTACAGGTTCAACCTTGATTGATTGCTCGAAAAGTTGTTCCCAATAAAGCTTGTACCAACCCGCGCTACAATGACAGAAATCTTCTGTAATTTCTTTTTCGGTACCATTTTTTATTGCTCCTCTAATCCAAGGACAATAACAAATAAAAAATTTCTTCATTCTATCATCTTTAACATCTAAAAACTTCCTCATTTGGTAAGGAAGTTTTGACACATATATGATATTTCCATCTCTAATCCCTTCAGCAATCATCTGATTTTCTTTCACATATTGGACAATTTCATCGTCTATCTTCTGTGCAAATTCTAAAGTCCCTTCATCTCTATGTTTCTCAAGTCTTGCTATTAGATCTTGATGTTTTTTCTCTAAAAAACCATCTATCCCTTTTTCTTTTAGGAGTTTTTTATCACCATCAATATCATCTGGAGGTCGTCCATGAAGGCATGGAGAAAGGAGATCAACAATTTTTTCCTTCCCAATTTTCTTTTCCAGTCTTTTTAAAATAATCTTTGTAAATTCTGGTTTCTTCTCAGGATGAATACCGAGTGGTGGAATGATTAAATTTTCAAAGATTTCATCTCTTAAAGATTCGCCATAAAATTCTGCTATTCTCGAGTACAAATTATCCATTGCATTATATGATTCACTAATATCTATTACTTTAGTAATAAATTCATATCTCTTAGAAAAATTAGCGTAGTACATTATCGCTCTTAGGAAATCTAAAACAAATTGTTCATCAAGAGAGACGAGATATTCAGAATATTCCATAATCTTTTCAGGTAAACTTATTTCGAGGGTTAGGTTTTCTTTAGAGAGAAATCTTTCATAATTCTTAATTTGTTCAATAAATTTTGTAATGACTTGACTCTCAACTTTTCTTTCTTTCAAATATTTTTTAAATTCTGCGTTATTCATTACAACTCTATTAATGTGTTATTTTGGGAAAAATATTAATATTTTTAATTCTCTATAGATTAACTTTTTTTAAAATTGAGATACTAATTATTATATTGCAAATTATGTTGAAGTGATAAAATTATGATTACTTGGATTTTAGGTGCCCTCGTAATTATTTGGTGTTTAGTAGCAAGATTTAGAGAAGGTGGTAAAATTGAAGGCCAGCCACTTGGAATGCCTAAGGGAACAGTTAGAGCTATAATTACCTTGATGATCGTATCTTTTCCTTTCAGTTACTTATTGGTAGATCAAGAAATTCCTGGAGTTATAACCAACGCAATTTTTATTCTAGTGGCATTTTACTTTGAAGCAAGAAAGGGTGGTGAAGATAGATTAAAATTAATCAAAGAAGTAAAAAATCCGGAAAAAACTAAAGAAGAGAAAAGAAGAGAGAAAAAGCCTCTATATTTACCTAAATATACAGTAAGAATTTCATTACTACTAATACTTATTTTAATTATACTCATAAATGCATTCGGTCCAAATATTCCATTTGAAACTACAAATACGTTATTCGATATTCTCGTTATAATTTGTTTATATTTCGTTGGTACTTTCTTCAGAGCAATTGGACTAGCTAGACAAAGACGAAAATTAAAAAAGCAGATCGAAACGATTCCAGATTATCAGAATCTCTCAAAATTTGAAATTCTTGCAAAAATAGATAATCAGAAACCTAGTTGGTGGTTAAATAAAGGAAGAAGCATTTTTTCTATATTAGTTTTTATTGCTGTATTTATATCTTTACTCTCATTTACAATAGGATGGGATTATACAATCTATTCATTACCTTATTATGAAATTACAATTCGAAATCTCTTATTATTACTTGTTAACGTATATTATGGTTTCAGAGATTAAATTATTTAACTTAAACCTTTTTTTTTTATTTTAATAAATGCTTTATTCCACGTTTCAAAATTTAAGCTGATTAGTTACATGTGTTTTCTTTAGAATAAGATAATTCCAAGAAAGAATTAAATATTTCAAATCCAATTTAATACAATAAGAAATTAATCATATTAAAAATATAATTCAATAATTTAAATAAGAAATCTAGGTGGATGGTAATGAATAGTGATGAATTACCTAAAGAATTGAGTTCCGATGAGTTGATTAATATATATAAGAAGATGTTATTAATTCGTGAATTTGAACTTAGAATTACCAAAGATTTTGGTAAAATCAAAGCACCTTTCGTTCACACATATACAGGTGAAGAAGCTATTGCTGTTGGAGCTTGTATGGCGATTAATGAAGATGATTGTATTACTTCTACACACAGAGGACATGGTCATTTTATTGCTAAAGGTGGGGATGTCAATTCTTTAATGGCAGAAATATATGGAAAAGAAGGTGGGATTTGCAAGGGACGTGGTGGATCGATGCATGTTGCTGATTTTTCTAAAAGTATGCTAGGAGCCAATGGAATTGTAGGTGCAGGACCTCCATTAGCCCTTGGAGTCGCTTTGGCTTCAAAAATGAGAAATGAAGGTAAGATTGTTCTTACTTTCTTTGGAGATGGGGCTGCAAATCAGGGAATGCTCCATGAGTCAATGAATCTTGCGGCTGCATGGAAACTTCCTGTAATTTTTATTTTAGAAAATAACTTGTATGGATGGAGTACCCATACTCAAAATGTAACGGCTATTGAAGACTTTTCTCTCAGAGCAGAGGGATACGGAATGAAAGGTCTTACTATTGATGGTAATGATGTAATCGAGGTATATAAGACCGTAAAAGAAGCAGTTGAAGTTGCAAGAAAAGGGGGAGGACCTACATTGATTGAATGTAAGACTTATAGGTGGCAAGGCCAAACAATAATGGATTCTGATAATTATCGCCCTGCTGAGGAAAAAGAGGAATGGAAAAATAGATGTCCAATAAAAGCCTATAAAACAAGACTTATCAGGGGGGAGATCATTGATAAAGCTATGATTCAAGAAATTGAGGAAGTAACTTTAGCAAAAGTAGATGAAAGTTTTAAATTTGCTAGAAAAAGTAAAAATCCAGATCCTAGCACTGTTCTAGATGATGTCTACAAAAAACCAATTAAACATGGAGGGAATTAAGTTGGTGGAAGAAACTAAAACAATGAGAGGCTTAGATGCCATAAGGTTAGCTATTGAAGAAGAAATGGAACGTGATGAATCTGTATTCATAATGGGAGAAGATATTGGGAAATTTGGTGGTGCTTTTTTTGTAACAGAAGGCCTGTTAGAAAAATTTGGCCCTAAGAGAGTTCGTGATACACCGATTAGTGAAAATGCAATTTTGGGTTGTGCAATTGGAGCAGCTATGGCTGGTATGCGCCCTATTGCAGAAATAATGTTTGCAGACTTCCTGACTGTATGTATGGATATGATTGTTAATCAAGCAGCAAAAGCAAGATATATGTATGGTGGTCAAATTTCCGTTCCCGTTACAATTAGAGTTCCATTTGGAACTGGTATAATTGGAGCGGCACAACACTCACAATCTTTTGAATCATGGTTTATGCATGTGCCCGGTTTAAAAGTTGTATTGCCATCGGAAGCAAGTGATTTTAAAGGTTTAATGAAAACTGCTATACGAGACGATGATCCAGTAATATTTTTTGAAAATAAAAGAGCATATTACCTTACTGGTGATGTCCCTTTAGATAAAAATTTCACAATCCCATTTGGACAAGCAAGGCTCTTCACTGAAGGAGATGATGCGACAATAGTTGCTACAGGCGCTATGGTGCAAGAAAGTGTAATAGCAGCTACTAAATTGAAAGAAGAAAATATTCACTGTGAAGTTATTGATCTAAGGACTTTAGTTCCATTGGATAAAAAAACAATCCTAAATTCAGTTGAAAAAACAGGAAAGTTGATTATTGTTGATGAGGGTTGTAAAACTTGTTCAGTTAGTGCAGAAATTGCAGCATTTGTTGCAGAAGAGGGTTTTCAATATTTAAAGAAAAAGATTATAAGAATTAACACCCCAGATGTTCCAATTCCATATTCTCCAAAATTAGAAAAAAAAGTTGTTCCAAATGCAGGATTAATTCAGGAAAATGTTAAGAAACTCATTTAAATACTTGTAGGGATCATTCAAAATGCAAATAATTGTTCGAGATATGACCAAGGATGATGAAGATTATGTGGGTACCTGTACTCATATAAATGAAAATAATAATGAATATGAAATCTCTGCTCTACGCCGCATCTCTTGGCTTAGAAATATGAAAAAGTATGGATTAAAAGTTAAAGTTGCTCTTTTAGGTGATAAACATGCAGGATTTTTATATATTATGCCAATTGAGATAAATCCTTGGCAAATTCAAGGTAAAGATTTAATGGTTTTTCCATGCTTAGTGTCGCACTCGAAATTTTCTGACAAAGGTATAGGAACAGCATTGATTAAGGCAGCAGAAGAAGAAACTTATAAACAGAAACGAAGAGGAATTGCAACAATTGGTTACTTTTGGGATTTCTGGTTTATGCCAGCTACTTTTTTTCTTAAGTTAGGTTTCAAAGTAGCAGAAAAAAGAGGCGAAGAAGCAATAGTTTGGAAAAAATTTGATGAAAAAGCTGAACCCCCTCATTTTCGAGAAGAAAAATATAAATTTAAACCAGAGAAAGGAAAAGTTATTGTAGATTTATTTTGGAATAGATTCTGTTTAACAAGTGATGTTGAGGCGCAAAGAGTGCGAGAAGTTGTTTCAGAATTTGGAAATAATGTTATTCTTAATGAGTTTTCAGCGGTTAACCAATCAATTTTACAACAATATGGCCTTTCTCGAAGAATCTATGTGAATGGTAATATGATGGAAATAGGCCCAGAAATAGAGAAGAGTATACTTAGAAAGGCGATCGAAGATGCCTTGTTAAAGTCAAATTAGATTTTTTTTAATATTTTAATTAAATCGTTTCTTATATTTTTAGAAACACATTATAAATCTAGTTACTTCTTGATTCATTTTTTCTTTTAAATTCTAACTCTTTTAACGATGAATATCCCAATTCCTTAGCAAGATGATCAAATCTTTTTTTTGCTAAATTTGCTCCGTTTTCCTTTGCGATTTGAATATCTTTAAGATATAATTCAATTGAGTTATTAGAATAAGTTTCTAATTCACATGAGAGATATTTAATAAAATAATTTGGCTTATGATTTACACTTAGGGGATATTGATTCGATAATTCATCCATCCAGCCTGATTCTATTGATACGATTTTTTGGATCAGAGGATTAACTTTAAGTGGAGGAATCAAATTATTCATCCTTGCATATTTCTCAGTCATTAGATTCCTTCCCTTTGACTTTGCTGTTTTTAAATCTTTAAGATAAGATTTAAGGGTGTCATAAGATAATGCACTATGATTCATTTCCCTCATTAACTTAAATGCCCCAGGATTTTCTTGACATAAAGAAGGTTGACTAGATCTAACATTTTCAAACATTTGAAATTCAATTTCAATTATCTTTTTTAAAAGCTTCTTCTTATTTTTAGGCATAAATAATAATATATAGCTGATTAGGAAAACTTTTTTAGAGAGATATTTAAAATAAATAAAAAAAATTAAAATTAATTTTGATATTCGTTTTTAACTAATTTTTTCTTCAAATTTAAATAGTTTACAAATCCAAGGGGATATGAAAGTAATAAAAAGCAAAAGGAATATTTGTCATTTGAATATATAAAAGTATGTTATTTGTATTAATTTAGATAAATTGACATCTTTCTAGCTAACAGACTTAAGTTCGCTCTTAATAAAAGGCTTCAGATTTTTTCCTTTCTTCCAATACCATTCAAATAAATCTATTGTCCAATTTATGAATGAATCATTCGAATCGATTAAACATTGACTATAATCAATCTGACCATCTTTATTTAAAAAAAGTATGGCCCCTTTATCAGATACTATTAAAGAGAAATTAATTTGATCTAATAAACGAATATTTTGGTAAATATCTAATTTCTTAAAAAATTCCTGAGCATTTTTAAATAATTTTAACCATTCATTAGGAATTTTATAAGATTTAGCGAGAGCAGGGTTTATTAATGCTCTTACATCTAGCGATTGATCTTTAATTTTTTTTTCAACAATAGGTAAAAGAGAATTTTGTAGTTGGTCTGAAATTGCAAAAATAAACTTTTGGGAATCAGTTACTAAGTTAGACCAAAGCTCAATATTTTGCAATGTTTTTTTTTTAATTTCTATTGTTTTTAATTTACCCAATTGAAGTATAAGGTGCACTGGAATTGAAGTTAAATTATGTTTATTGAAGAAATCTTTCAAACTAATTGACACTTCAAAAATATCCATTATCCTATAAAAAATTCTTCCAATATTAGAAATAGTATATTTATTATCAACAGTCTTTATTATTAAATCTTTTTCTAGTAATCTTTTTAGATGTCGAGATATTTCCGATCCTGGGAAATTTAGCTCTTTTTCTAATTGACTGTGTCTCTTTTCTTTACCATATAAGTTTTTAAAGACAATCAATCTCTTATCATTCGAGAACTCGAGAAATATTTCATTCAAATTCAAGAAATACACACTTCGATAAAGTTAAAATTCAACTAAAATTATTAGTATTCTTCTAAATATTTTAATTTTATTCAAAATATTTTTATCATCTTAAATTTACTTTAAAAGAATTAAGACTCATTTTAGGATTTTCTTAAATTTGCTAGAGCAATTATATAATGCAATCTAAAATATTTAAGAATTTTTAATTTAAAATAAACTATTAAAAAGGTGTGAGATTTGTACGAAGAATTAGAGCTAAAAGCGCTTAAACTATTAGCAAAGCAATTTGAATATAACCAAGCGCTTCATATGGAAGCAGTTGATATGGCGAAATTATTAGATGTGAAAAGAAAAGATATTCAAACTGTATTAAAAACACTAGCTGATGCTAAACTTATCAGTATTTATGAAGAAAGGGACAAAATTAAGTTAGCAAAGATATCTTGGCAAGGCTTAAATGAAATTGGCAATGTTAATTTAAAATTTGGCATGGGAAAAGATGCATATGCTAATTATAAAAAAGAGGGACTAGAATAAAATGACATTTGATTATATGCCATGGTGGAGTGATAGAACGAAAAAATTTGCAGATGAAGTTGAGAATTTCATGGATACAGAACTCCAACCTAGAGCTATTAAACTTCTTGAGCAGAATAAAGATCCGATGACGATTCAATGGGAAGCTTCAAAACTATGTATTGATAAAGGATTCCATCCTTTAATGGTTTTAGCTGAGGAAGAATATGGTGGAGTTGATCAAGGTTATGCAGGTTATACTATTTTGAACGAAGAAGTTGGGAGGGCAATGATAAACATAAACCCCTTGTTAACAAGTGTATTTGGAGCTGGTCCGATACATTTGTTTGGGACTGAACAACAAAAACAAAAATATATGGTTCCACTAGTAAAAGGCGAGAAATGGGCTTCTATTACTGTTACTGAACCGGACGTAGGTAATGATGCTGCTGGGATTCAATTAAGTGCTGAAAAAGATGGAGATGAATGGGTTCTGAACGGTTGGAAACGTTTTATCACCTTAGGACCAATAAGTGATTATCATATGCTTTATGCTAATTCAGATCCCGATATGCGAAGAGTATATAGACATTTGACGGCATTTTTTGTCCCTACTGATCTTCATGGAATCTCTTTTGAAAAAATTAATACATTAATAGGTGATGTTGAAATGGCTAATTCAGTAATTAGATATAGGGATGTTCGAGTACCAGAAGAAAATATGATTCTAGATCCTGGAGATGGTTGGACTGTTATGACTAGCGCCTTAAACATTGAGCGCTTAGGAATAGCGGGAGTCGTAGGTTCATCAAGAAATTTATTAGAAACAGCGAGAGCTTATGGACGTAGAAGAGTTCAATTTGGAATGCCAATTTCAAGATATAATGGGGTTCAATTAAGAATGGCAAATATTTCAATGAAAATGCATTTAACCCGAGTCTTTTTATATTATTTAGCTGATTTATTGGATAAAGGTGAAGCTGATATGTTCAGTTTTGGGGTTAAGTCTTCAATTTCTAAGGTATTTGGCACACAATCTTTAACTGAAATGGCTTTAGATGCTCTTTTCATATGTGGAGGAGATGGATATCTTCAAGAAACAGGAGTAGGGGGCATTCTCAAGAACGCGGCTTTAATGCAAATTGCAGGAGGTTCTAATGATATTTTAAAATTATTCATTGGAAGAAATGAATTTATGCAAGAGGTTGATACTCGCATGTTAACTCCATCAGTGAGGGGTCCAACTGAGGCAGATGCTAAAGACTTATAAGAAACGAGGTTATAAAAAATGACAAAATACGAAGAAATTAAATTTGAAGTTGAAGATGAAATTGGGTGGATTACTATAGATCGTCCTGAAAGAAGAAATGCATTATCTAGAGATGTATGGGCAAGTATAGGACAAGTATTATCAGATACTTGGGATGATATTAATGTAAGAGTAATCATATTAACAGGAAATGACGAGGAATATAAAGGCGGTCGGGCATTTTCAGCTGGACTTGATATAAAAGAGATGTCAACAACGGGATTTAAGAATCTTGGTGATTTTCTAGGAATCTTGCTTGATCCATGTGAATTAATGGCACGTTATCCTAAACCTTTGATCGCAATGATTAATGGATATGCATATGCCGGAGGTCTAGAGCTTACTCTATGGTGTGACTGTGCTGTTGCTGCGGACGATGCTCAAATGGGCTTTTGGGAAAATCGAAGAGGATTAGCAAGCGGTGTTGCATTTTTATTGCTTCCCGAAATAATAGGAATGCGCCATACAAAAGAGCTTTTATTAACTGGGAAAATTATTTCTGCAGATGAAGCTTATAGAATGGGTTTAATTAACAGAGTGGTTCCCCATGATCAATTAAAGAAAGTTACTAAAGAAATGGCTGAAGAAATGAAAAAAGTCGCTCCTCTAAGTCACAAGTGGACTAAAAAATGGTTCCAGCAAGGATACCATTATACTAGAACCAGAGCAATAGGTAGCCTGTGGGAACCATTCCAAGAGCTTTTTCACTCTGAAGATGTTATTGAGGGTTTTACTGCTTTCATGGAAGGTAATCGAGAACCAAAATGGAAAGGAAAATAAATTTTTTTAAAAATTATATTAAAAATAAAATAATAGGAGGAAAAATTATGTCAGATGAAGAATTGGTTGAAGGAATTAAGAAAATGGTTAGTAAATTGGATGACCCTGCTTATCAAGAAAGATTTAAGGGATTTGATAGGATTTTACAATTTAACTTTAAAGATACTAATAATTACTATTTGGTTTTTAAAGATGCTAAATGTGAAATAAAAGATGGTGAAATTGATGATCCAGATATTACTATTACGACAACTAGTGATGTAATCATAGATATAATGGATGGTGAGTTAAGTCCTACAAAAGCATTTATGGGAGGAAAGTTAAAAGCAAAGGGTCCAATGAAAGATATGCTTAAAATGCAAATGCTAATGAAATAAAAATTTGAATTTGTATAATTTTTTTTTTAATTTTATATTTAATAGTAAAAAAGAGGGTAAAAGAATGGATTTCAAATATCTATTATTTGAAGTAAAAAATAATGTTGCTATTATAACATTTAATCGAGAATATAAATTAAATGCTATAAATGGCAGAATGTTTGATGAGATTTATGAAGCTTTAGATGAAATTGCGAATAACGAGGAAATTAGAGCAGCAGTTATCACAGGAAAGGGCCGTGCTTTTTCCACTGGCGGAGATTTCAATCAAGCAAGCCAAGGAATGGCAGGAGATGTGGATAGTGTAGAAGACGGAGGAAAAATGCAATCTGGAGAAGTAGAAATAGATGTTTCCCAAAAAAGATTAGTATTAAAATTGCAGAGGACTCCTAAACCCATTATCGCTGCGATTAATGGACTTGCTCTAGGAGGAGGGTTAAATATTGCTTTAAATTGCGACTTGATTTATGCAGCAGAAAATGCTGAACTCGGTACTTTTTTCATGAAGAGGGCAATTATCCCTGAAATGTCTTCTACATATATATTACCAAGAGTAGTTGGTATTCATAAGGCGAAAGAACTCATCTTCTTTGGCGATAGATTCAGTGCTCAAGAAGCTTTAAAGATGGGATTGATTAATGATGTTTTTCCGGTTGATAACTTCATGAACAAGGTCATGGAAATTGCTGAGAAACTAGCAAAAGGTCCTACATATTCGATTGGATTGGCAAAAGTGATTATAAATAAAGTATTAGAGGATAAGACAATTCAAGCACTTGAAAATGAAGCGGAAGCTTTATTTAAGGCGTTTGATTCAGAAGATTTTACTGAAGGGTTATTAGCATTTTTTGAAAAAAGAGAACCTGATTTTTTAGGAAGATAAGAAAAGTGAAAGGGAGAAAAAGATGGAAAAAGAGAAGGCAAATAGAATATTGAAAATCTTATCAATGATTGGGGGTATTTATGAAATCAGTTTTGGAATTTTGATGATATTTTTCATAGTACCACTGTTGAATTTAATGGGATTAAATATTGTGCAATTAGATTATCCAATTTTTGCTCATACTGCTGGATTATTGGCAATAATCCTCGGTTTCATACTATTTTTCTCAGCACTTAATGTAAAAAAATTCTTAAACAATATACTTTTCATAATTATTCTACGTTTTACTATTCAAATAGTTATCATCGTAAATATTTTCATCTTACCAGCGATTAGTATCGGGTTATTTTTATTCGGGTTAATTGATTTAATTTTTGCTATACTTACTATATATTTCATTAAAATCTCACGTTTGTCATTTAACATTTTTAAAAATATAAAAGACGGGGGGAATTAGGATAACTAAAGTGGATTCAATAATTAGAAATGTCCTTAGTAAGAATAGAACATTTTTGATGGAACATGAAAGTAAAGATCTAATTGCTAAGTATGACATTCCAGTTGGAGAATATAAAGTTGTTAAAGATGAGGATGAAGCTGTAAGATTTGCTAATAATATAGGCTATCCTGTAGTTGCAAAATTAATGAGCCCTGATATAATCCATAAAACTGAAGCTGGAGCAATTAAGTTAAATTTGAATTCTGATGAGGAAGTTAGGAAAGCTTATAAAGAAGTTATTAATAATGGCAAACACTACAGTTCTGAGGCTCAATTAGAAGGAGTAAATATACAGAAAATGGTAGAAAAAGGCATCGTTGAGATAATAATAGGAAGCATTAGAGATATTAATTTTGGACCAGTTCTTATGTTTGGATTAGGTGGTATTTTTGTTGAGATATTTAAAGACGTGTCACATCGAGTATGTCCAATTTCTCAAGACGAAGCTAATAAGATGATTAGAAGCATCAAAGCTTTTCCACTATTGGACGGATATCGAGGACAACCCAAAGCAGATAATGAAAAAATAATAGATACTTTATTGAAATGTTGTCGTCTTTTAATTGAAAATCCAGAAATAGAAGAATTAGATTTAAATCCTGTAATCGTGTTTGAAAAAGATAAAGGACTAATGGTTGTTGATGCAAGAATTATTTTAAAGGAGGATGAATAATGTCTAAACCTGAAAAGTTTAATGGATTTTTTAATCCAAAAACTGTTGCTTTTTATGGTGCTTCTAATGTGATGCAAAAATTTGGGAGTCTGCATCTCACTAACTTATTAGCTGCAGGATTTCAAGGAAAAATAATACCAATTCATCCAAAGGAAGAAAAAATCTTAGGTTTTAAAGCTTATAAAAATATTAACGATGTACCTGAAGAGATTGATTTAGTTGTAATAGCTACTCGTCCTGATATAATTAATAATATTTTAGAAGATTGTGGCAAAAAAGGGGTAAAATATGCTATCATTGTATCAGGTGGTTTTTCAGAAATCGGTAATGAAGAAGAACAAAAACGAATGAAAGAGATAGCTCAGAAATATGAAATTAAAATTATGGGTCCTAATTGTTCGGGAGAAGTAGTAGCTCCAAATATTAACATCACTCATGTTCCTTGGCCACCAAGAAAAGGAGGGGTTTCAATTATCTCACAATCGGGAACTTATGCTGTACAACCTTTAATTGCGATAAGTACAAAGATAGGTGTCGGAATATCTAAAATAATTTCGGTTGGAAATGAAGTTAATACAGATTTGGTTGATTATCTAGGAGTACTAGAAGAAGATCAAGATACTACGTGTATTGGTTTATATTTTGAAGCGGTTAGGCGAGGTAAAGAATTTATAGAATTAGTTAATAGAATAAATACTAAAAAACCAATTGTTATAATTCCAATAGGGCAAACAGAAGCAGGTACAAGATCTGCCAAATCCCATACTGCTGCTATTACATCTCCGGGTTATATTATTGACTCAATATGCGAGCAAACAGGTGCAGTTAAAGTAAAAAATAGTATTGAGATGCTAAACTTGTTAAATGGATTTGATTCACTTCCTCTTTTAAAAGGAAATCGTGTAGCGATACTTACTATGGGGGGCGGACCGGGTACATTGATGTCTGATTTGTTTGAAAGTAATGGAATGCGAGTTCCTGTTTTAAGCGAAGGGCTACAAGAAAAGATAAAACCATGGCTCCCACCAACCGCTTCAACAATGAATCCTATTGACCTTACCTACAGTGATGATATGCAAAATTACTTGAACATTGTACCAGAAATTCTATTAAAAAGTGATGAGATCGATTCTTTAATATTCTATGGGTTGATGGGAAATCAATATTTTACTAATATACTTAAAGTTCCAGATTATATGAAGGATCTGGAAAGTGTAATCGCTTTGGAAAATTTTGGAGATATGATGGATGACTTTTTTATGGCCCTTTTCGATGAACTTGTAGATTTTAAAGAAAAGTATAATAAACCAATAATTTTAACTTGCTATAATACAAGAGAGGAAAAATTTGTAGCTTATTTACAAGATCATGGAATTCCAGTTTACTATCCAGAAGAAGGAGTATGGGTTTTAATACGTATGTGGCACTATTCAAATTTTATGCTTAATTCTAATACAAACTTATTAAAGTGAACAAAAAATTACAAATAAAATATATAGTATATTACTTACCACCTACATTTCAAATGAAATCTAATCAACCTTCTAGCAATAAAAAAATATATACAAAAATTAATGAGAATATTATTTTAATTCATCAGGATTCAATGGCAACCATGAATTTTAATTCATGCAATTGTTATTTAATTAAGATTAATAATAATAAATACGCTATAATAGATCCTGGTTGTTCGAAAAGAAATTTAAATACGACCTTGAAACAAAATGAAATAAAATTCTCAGAAATAAAACATTTTTACATAACTCATGGACATAGTGATCATGTTGGATTAATTGACTATCTTCAAAAAAAAAATGAAAATATGCAAGGATACATTCACAAGTTAGATAAAAGATTCATTGAAAGCTCGAAAGAATATTATAATATGCTTTTTGATATTTCTCTAATAAAAAACAATAAAAAATACAAAGACTTTATTGATGCATTAAATTACTATTCTACTCCTAACTCTACGATTCCAATTAAACAGAGTTTTAAAATGATTTTTGACATCTGGAATGTTAAAAGTAGGAAAATTTCCAATACATTTAAAGATGGAGAAATTTTACCAGGAAATTTGAAAGTGATTCATGCTCCAGGGCATACTCCTGGAATGTGTATGCTATATAAAGAAGAAGATTATTTGCTTTTTTCTTCTGATATCCATTTGAGTAGTATTGGACCAAATTTCTCAGGTAATTATACTAATATATCAGATTTTAAAGCATCTATTAATAAGATCATAAAATTGGTAGAAAGTGGAATAGTAAAAGTAATATTATCTGGGCATGGTAAAAATCCTATAATTGAGAATTTAAAGAAGCGATTATTGGATTTCTATGAAGATATCACAGCTAAGCAAAATCAGTTATTGAAGTTATTACAAGAAAAAAGTAAATTAACACTTGAACAAATTACAAACGAAACATTTAAAGAATACATTAAAAGATTTGAAAAGTTTCTTCATAACACTGAATTACGCGATACAATAGTTATTGCTGAGGCATCAGAAATGATGTCAAATTTAAATATATTAAATGAGTTAGAAAGACTAGGAAAAGTATCAAAACTAAAAAGGGAGAATGAAATTTATTGGAGTTCATATCATTTTTTATAATAATTAAAAATTTGGTATTCTTCAATCCAACTCCAATGAAACATTGGTTTATAAAATTTTTCTAACAATATTAATTGTTTTTCCTTCATTAAATTATGAATTTCTTCCAAATTTACATTGGAGTCATGCAAATGAGTTGCCAAATAAGACACAAATCCTCCTTTTTTCAAAGTTCTTTTACTTTCTTTTAAAAAATCTTTTCGCTCATTATCGCTTAAAAGATGCCATACGTCATAAATTAATATAACATCCAAATGGTTATCTTGAATGGGAAAAGATACTTGTTTTGAGGTTTTAAATATTTCGATATTTTTTCTATTATTTATTTTAATCTTAGAGTTTAATTCCTCCAGTTTATCTTCATCATAATCAAGAGCATAGATTTTACCTCTATTTCCTACAATATTGGAAATAACCATAGTATAAATACCTGAACCACATCCAAAATCTAACACTTTAATTCCTGGTTTTATTCCAATTTCTTTTAAAATACTTTCAGCTTTTTCATTCAGCCACTCATCTTTTTTCAAAATATTTTAACCTGTGTTCAATATATATTTAAAAAGAATCTAGGTTCACCTAAAAAACATTATACTATTCCTTTTCATTTACTTTACAATTCTGCTCTTTGCCAAAATTGAAACTCTTTTTAGATTTTTGTCGCAAGGAACTAATATTCCGTTCTATCATCACGAAAAACATTTTTTTTAAATAAACTTTAACTATTTACGAACGGAGATCTTATTAAGAAACGGAAGGATTCCATTAATTCGAGCTAAACATTGGATTTCGCCCTCTATTAAGCAGAAATGCTTAATTATTTCTAAACCTTAAAAATTTTTGCTTGGACTATGGATCCTTACGCTTTTTTTATAAAACTTAAGATTTATACAGATTTAATTTCGGAAAAGTTATAAAATATTAGACATTAGATATCTTAGAGTTAATTTAAAAATAATATTCATTTTATTTATGAAAAAGAAATGCCAAAAGTGTGGAATGATTAGATCTATTAAAGATTTAGTAAAATTTGAGGGCGGAGATTTTATCTGCTTCTCATGTTGGAATAAATATCTTAGAGAGAAAAAACTAATTAAATAATATAACTCAAAATTTCTTGTTAATAAGATTGGGCTCTAAATGTATACTAATCATAAGAAACAAGGTAAGTATATTTAGTTAAATCAAATTTCTTAATTTTTATATCTTTTTTGGAATTTTTTCTTGGAATTAAAGGCATTTTAACTACAATCTTATAATCTTCTAAATATATATTATTGTAAAAGCAATTTTCAAACTTATCCCAATCAATAAATTTACTTAACATTAACTCTTCTTTTTTTGTAGTTGGGAATAAAGACATTTCATACCTCCAAAGCTTTTTTGAAAATATGATTCTGGTTTATCATTTTACTTCTTTTGGTCAATTTCTCCGAAGATTACCCTTAAACCATTAAATCCTAATAAGCTAATGGCAACAAATAAAGATCTCTGATAAATCTCTAAACCATTATTATATACAAAACGATATATTTATAAGTTTCGACTTTTTGATTAAAAGAATTGTTAAATAAAAAATATATTTCTAGCTTACCAGCCTTGAAAAAGAATTACATAATGATTTTTTATAAAAATTAGAAATCCTGGTAAAATTCCTTAAAACCTTCGATTTCTTTTTCTATTTCTTCAAACTTTTTAATATCTTCTTCTTCAGGGTAAGGTATTTCCTCGAAGAGATCGACTTCAGGAAGATCAAGATTCTTTCGAGCCTTCTTTTCTAATTTAGCAAATGGTATTTTAGTCCTAAAGAATTTATATAACTTAAATTTAATTTTACTTAATTTACTCTCCCATTCTTTAGCAAACTCCCCATTTTCTATGTTCTCAAGTACTTCTTTTTGAAGTTCTTTTATATCTTTAGATATTTTTCGAAATTTAATCGCACGACTTATTGATCCATACTGGGATGTTTGAGAATGGAAATTCATTTGATTTATCAAACCAACTTCCGTCATTTTCTCATATGTGTAACTCATTTCTCCAGAGTAAACTAACTCTACAAACACTGCTTCTGGAGGATATCCTTTTCCTACTAGTGTATTTATAGAATTCATTAAAATTTGACCAAAACCAGGACCATATGCTTGTTCTGTAAAAAGATCGAGAACTGTTTCTTGTTTAAAACTAGTCTCAATTCCCGCTTTACTAAGAGCACCAACTGCCTTTGCTAAAGCTAATAAAATTTCTTTTGCCTTACCTGAAGCATCTTGATGCACTCCTACAAAGCTAAAATATCCCTTTTTGTTTAAGAACCGTTCTCTAACTCCAATCCCTATCATTCTTGGAGCGATTAATAAAACATCAATGTTTTCTGGAGGCTTTAACAAGTCAAAGGCAATATTATAACCACTTGCAAAAATTATTGCTTGCTTTTCTTTAAGATTTGGAAGAATTTCACTTTTATAGACATCTTTCATAATTTCATCAGGAATTAGAAAAAATAAGTAATCTGCAAGTTTTACAGTTTTTGCAATTGTATAAGTTTCAAATCCATCATCTTTTGCTCTTTTCTTATAATCGTCCTCTCTGTTACCAACAATTACTTTTAATCCAGCATCTCTCATGTTCAATGCTTGTGATCTTCCCTGATTTCCATATCCAATCATTCCTATAACTTTTCCATCTAAGAATGATAAATTTCCATCATTTTCATGGTAAATTTCTGGTAACATAAAAACAACATCATATAAAATAATTTAATTTTATTGATATTGGTTTAAAATTTTGAAATATTTAAAACAATATTTTTTAATTTTAAATTATAAATCTAAATAAAATTCAAAAGTAAAATGTACTTATGTCTTACGGATTTTTTGGTAAAATATTATGGATAAATTTATCTAATGGTAAATTTGAAGAAGAAAATTTACCAGATAAATTGTATCAACAGTTCTTGGGGGGATATGGTTTAGGTTGTAAAATGATATATAGTAATATGGAATCTCGAATTGATCCTTTAAGCTCCGAATCAATTCTTGGATTTTTCCCGGGAATACTTACAAGCACACCTGCTCCTTTGTCTGGAAGATATATGGTTGTTGGTAAATCTCCTTTAACTGGAACCTGGGGTGATGCTAATAGTGGTGGAACATTCGGACCTGAGATAAAGAAATGTGGTTATGATGCGATTTTGGTAAAAGGTATTGCACAAAATCCAGTATATTTCTCAGATATTAATGGTAATAAAGAAATATTAGACGCCTCGGGTTTGTGGGGGTTAGATTTTATCCGGACGGAACAACTTCTAAAAGAAAGATATGGGAAATCTGCTAAAGTAGCAGGAATAGGACAAGCAGGTGAAAAATTATCTAAAATATCTGGAATTGCAAACGATAGGGGCAGAATTGCTGCTAGATCAGGTTTAGGGGCGATAATGGGATCGAAAAACCTTAAAGCACTTGTTTTGAAAGGAAATCAAAGCTTAAATATCTACGATAAAGAGCGCTTCATGAATTTAGTTAAAAATTATAATAAAATGGGATTAGAAAAGGAACCAGGAAAATTTATTAAGTCTGTTTTAAATAAAGTTCCTAATTTTGCTAAATTAATACGGAGATTTAATATAAAGTTTTCAGGTCCTGCAGGAATGATTAGACATATTTATCGAAAATTTGGAACTAGTATTGGAAACACTCTTGCTGCAGAAACAGGTGATTCTCCTGTTAAAAATTGGTCTGGAATTGGTATGTATGATTTCCCATTCAAAAAATCAAAAAATATTTCTACACTTAACATCCATAATTATAAAATTAGAGATTATGGGTGTTTTAGTTGTCCCATTCAGTGCGGAGCAATTTTAAAAGTTCCAGAAATAAATTTAGAAGAAACACTTCTACCAGAATATGAGACCTGTTGCTCATTTGGAACGCTATTATTAAATGATGACTTAATGTCAATATTGGAGATTAATGATTTGTGCAACCGTGCGGCAATTGACACTATTTCAACGGGAGCCACGGTTGCTTTTGCTATTGAATGTTTTGAAAACAATATTTTAAGCTTAGAAGATACTAATGGTTTAGACTTAACATGGGGAAATTCAAAAGCTATAGTTGAGTTAGTAAAAAAAATTATTAATCGAGAAGGAATAGGAGATCTTTTAGCTGATGGTTGTAATATTGCAACAAATAAAATAGGGAAAGATAGCCAAAAATATGCTATGACATCCCTCGGTTCTGAAGTTGCCATGCATAATCCAAGAACGTTTCGTTCCTTAGCTTTTACGTATAACTTTGACCCAACTCCTGGTAGGCATACTGCAGCAAGCGTAGATTTTATTGATATTGGCCCGATTGACAAATTTCAAAAAGGATTTAAATTACCGAAAGGTTGGAGCAAAAATGATAAGATTAAGCAAAAAGCTCAGAAAGTAACAACCTGTTTTCATCAAACGTTATGTAGTACAGGATTATGTATTTTTTCAACTCTATTTGGACCATATCCATTCATAGATCTTATCAATTCCTTAACGGGTTGGAATCTTAATATGGATGATATTATTGAAATAGGACAGAGAATTCAAACTTTAAGACAAGCGTTTTCCTTACGAGAGGGTGTAGAAATCAGTAGAAATGAATTACCCGGTAGAATTACGGGTCACCCTCCTGATCAAAAAGGGCCTACTAAAGGTATATCAGTTGAGTATAAAGATTTCTATAAAGGGTATTGTACTAAAATGGGATGGAATCCAGAAAATGGGTATCCATTAGAAAAAACCCTAAAAGATCTTGATTTAAATTTTGTTATAAAGGATTTATATTAAATACTAATTTTTCTATTATTAATCTTTATAAAAAAACTTCGCATAGAGTTAAATTAACTTGAAAGACGTGTCATCACCGAGTAGTGAATCTTTAGTGTCATTTCTTAAAACTGAAATAATTAAAAAAGCAAAGGAATTAAAAGGCAGATATCCCTCTATTTCAGAAATTGTAGATGGAACGCCAAGAATTTTAAAAATTAAAAATTTATATGAAATGAAAGAAGAATTTAAAAATTTCTATCTTATTAAAGTCAAAAATTATAACAATGAGCCAAAATTTAGACATTTTTTAGCAATAATTTTAGCATCTCAAAGCTCTGATTTCTTAGTATCAATAATAAAAGAGCATGTAAAAGAGATTGGTAATATAAAACTAATTCAATTCTCAATTTATCCTAAAAACTTTAGAATAAGTTTATTATCATTAAAAGAAATTCGAAATAAGGATGAATTTTTGAATTCAGTTAAAATCTTGAAAGATTTAAGAATAAACTTTAAAAAAAAATTAGATAATATAAAAAATCTAATAGAAAATAAATAATTTTTAAAGAAAAAAGAAATAATATAAAATTGATTTAAATGTCTTTCCGTGAAAATACTATTAAAATTATAGCTACCTTAGGTCCAGCTTCAAATTCCAAAAATATGATTAATAATCTAATAGATGCTGGTGTAGATATCTTCAGATTAAATTTTTCTCATGGGACCCATGACGAAAAAAGAGAATTGGTTGGGAGAATTAGGGAAATTGATGATTACGTGGGAATTTTAGCAGATATTCAGGGTCCAAAAATAAGGGTTGGGAAATTCAAAAATGATGAGGCTTATAATTTAAATGTTGGTCAAGAAGTAAAAATTTATGAATGTGAAATAGACGGTGGTGGAGACCAAACTCAATTTTCCGTGCCACTAGTCGGATTTCTAAAATCTATGAAGAAAGGAGATTTTTTTTATGTTAATGATGGAATTATTAAGATCAAAATAAAAAGTAAAGAAAAAAATCACTTCATAGGTGAAATAATTGCGGGGGGCTTAATAAGCAACAATAAAGGAGTAAATATACCCCATGGTGAATTGGAAACAAAAGTTCCCACTGAAAAGGATATAAAAGATCTAGAATTTATCTCCCAATTAAATCCTGAATTTGTAGCAATTTCTTTTGTTTCTGGAGGAGATGATGTACTCACAGTAAAGAAACTTCTTGAAAACTATGGTAATAATGAAATAAAATTAATTTCAAAAATCGAACGTCCAGTTGCATTAGATAATTTTGATCAAATTTTAGAAGTATCTGATGGAATAATGGTAGCTAGAGGAGACCTAGGAGTAGAAATATCTCCAGATCAAGTCCCAATTAAACAAAAAGAGCTTATTTATAAATGTAACAAAGAAGGAAAGCCTGTTATTGTAGCTACCCAAATGTTAGAATCAATGATAAATACACCTATCCCAACTCGGGCTGAGGCTAATGACATTTATAATGCTGTGATAGATGGAACTGATGCAGTAATGCTCTCTGCAGAAACTGCTGTTGGTAAATTTCCTATAAATTCTGTTGAATATATGAATAAAATCGCTACTACAGCTAGCCAACATACTCCTTTAAGATCACCAGATGATTATGACTCTGATCGATTAACACATACTCAAACTCTTGGACATGCAATCCATGCATTAGCTAAAGAAATGGAAGAATTAAATTTTCGAGGAAAGATTTTAGTAATAACTCGACAAGGTTATGGCGCACGTATGATTTCGAAATTCCGCCCACCATTACCAATAATCGCAATGACGCCATTTAGAAAAACTGCTAGAGAATTACGTTTAGTATGGGGAGTCCAACCAATCCATATTGAAAATATAGATTTCTTCAATTTAGATGCAGAAAGCTTAATAGAACAATCTGTTAAGTATGGAGTTGAAACTGGAAACTTGGACGAAAATGAACATGTCATCATCTTACTAGTTTCAAGAAAATTTCAAAGTAGAGGAAATTTAGTAGGGCTTTATTATGTAGGAGAAATTCTCGAACCTAATTCAGATTAGAAATATCATTATATAATTCTTATAATTTGACTCAATTTACTTATTTTTTTTTTTAATCTCATAAACAATTTAACACTTAAATTATATGTGAAAACTTATAATAAAAAAAACTTAAATATTATTTAAAATAAATTTTAAATTAAAAATGATGGATTGAGGTAATAGAAGATATGGGAGAATCAACTGGCTGGAAACATGAATCGCTTACCTCTGGTATGGGTAAATGGGCTTGGATTGTTGTACTTATAAACGGAATATTGGAAATTGTTTATTATCTTTTACGCCCAGTTTCTGGTTTAATTGCCATTATACGATATAATATAACCTATCCAATGTTTCGTGTACCAATGTTTTGGCCTCTTGCATGGGTAATCTGGGGAGTATTTTTAATTATTTTGGCAGTTGTAATTATTAAACCAAAGTTTTCAAATCAATGTGGTGCAAAAGATTGGGATGCTTTATATGATTGGGTACTAAATCTTGGGAAACTTAGAATTCCATGGATGTTAATTTGGGGCATCATCATTACTATTTTTGGTTTTTGGGGATGGGGAGGTATACTTATTATAGTTCCCGCTTGTTTACTTTTGTTTGCTGGTCCAAAGAAGTATGATTGGAAAAAGGAATAATTAACTTAATTTAAAACACTTTTTTTTCTTTAATGACACTAATTCTGAACAAAGAAATGTTTATATTTACCTAAATTCAATTTTACTTCATGAATTTTGAACAATTAATCTATGAAGAAAAAGAAAATGTAGCATTTATTACTTTAAACCGTCCTAAAGTGTTGAATGCGCTAAGTATGAAACTTTCTGACGAATTAGTAAACGTAATAGAATTAATACGTAAATCTATTAAAATAAAATTTCTAGTGATTAAAGGAGCTGGAAACAATTTTTGTGTAGGAGATGACATTACTGAAATGGCAAAATGGGGCGATGCGAATGATATAACTAGAAGAGCTAGGTATTATCAAAATATGGCAAATCAACTCGAAGAATTAGATAAAATAACGATTGCAGCTGTAGATGGATATGCTGTTGGTGGTGGTTTAGAAATAACTATGGCATGTGATTTTGTTATTGCCACAGAAAGAGCAAGATGGGGAATGCCTGAGGTAGATGTAGGAATTACTCCGGGCTGGGGGGGCACTACTAGGCTTGCGCGTTTAATTGGAAGACGTAGAGCAAAAGAAATTAACTTTATTGGAGCTTTACATTCTGCAAAACGTGCTGTCGAGTGGAATCTCTGGAATCGAGTTGCTCCAAATGACCAACTTGATACAGAAGTAAATAAATTACTAGAAGTACTTAAATCTAAAAATCAACAGGGCTTAAGACAATTAAAGTTTATAATAAATCGAGGAATTGAATGTGATCTTTATACTGCTCAAGGATTTGAAGTTTTATCAGCCGGTCTTACTGGTGCTGTAAGCGGTATGTGGAAAATAAAAGATGCAGATCAAGGGTTAGGGATTATTGCTTTCACCAAAAAAAATGAATTTTGGGAAAAAAGAAGAAGTCTTTCAAAAAACTTTTGGGCGGATTAAGTTCCATAAATTTCAAGAATAAACAAAATCAGTCATTTTAATCGGTGGAGATAAGTTTTTTATCTAATGGACATAAAATTACTAATTTGTAAAATTCTTCATTCTTAATATATAAAAAATATCTGAATAGAACAGAGTTTTATAACAATTCTATTATTTTATTTATATTAGAAATGGTTTAAATTATTGAAGAGTTTTAAATATGATTCTTAAATTTACCTGGTTAGGTACTGCTAGTTATTTTTTAGATATAAATGGTACCCGATTGATGTTTGATCCCTTTTTTGAACGTAATCCACGATCTACACCAGCCTTAAATACTAAGAGAGACGATATCAAAAATATTGCAGCGGTGTTTATTTCACATGGCCATTTTGATCATATCACTGATGCAGGATGGTTTGCCGAGAATTTAAATATTCCTGTATATTGCTCCGAAACAGCAAAGGATAACATGATAAGATGGGCAGAAGGTGAACTAATTGAAGATCATTCATTTCCAATAACGCAAAAAGGAAAAAATAATATTAAGACTTGTGACTATTATGATAAGATAGAGATCACTAACAATCTCATAGTAGAACTTATAAAATCCGAACACATAAAATTTGATGCTAATACAATACTAACTAGATTATTTTCTTGGGATTTTTTAAAACAAGCTAGAAGTATGGCAAAATTAGGACGAAGTATGCCTAAAGGAAAAGTATTCGGATTTTGTACATGCTTTAATGAAAAAAAAATAGTATCTTTTGGTAGTTTGTGGCATAAATATGAGGATATTCTAAATAATTACCAAAATTGCGATATTTTCATTGCTCCTATAGCTGGCAATAGTAAAAAAAATCTTGCTAAAAAAGGTATAAAAATGGTGGATATCCTCAAACCAAAAATAGTGATTCCTATACATTGGGACAACTTTTATCCACCAATTAGTAGAACTGAAGATATAAGCGTATTTCTAAAAGTTGTAGGAAAAAAACACCCTAATATTGAAGTTATTAAACCTGAAATAGATAGAGAGATTTCTATAAATATATAAAATAGAAGTTTAATATAATTCAATAATACTATATTAATAGTTTTATTGATTTATTCTTTTATTATCCCTCGATGTGCCTCATAATCTTCTTTAGTGATTTCCCTAAGACTGTCTTTGT
>JBHLPZ010000003.1:9796-51249 GCA_048885325.1 Candidatus Odinarchaeota archaeon | reverse complement strand
AGAAAATAGTAATCTCCTTGAAAAAATCTAAAAATATTATATTAGACAGCCCTTTTATTTTAAAAGTTCTTTTATGAATTAAATTAAAGAAATAGCTCTAAAGTTCTATTTTATTAGAATCTGAAGGTTTAAAAAATTAAAAGTATTCACTTAAACCTAAGGATATAAAAAAAGAAATTAACATAATTTCATTATTATATTATAATAACATTAAAGATTACCGATCTCACTGTAAATTAATCTTTTTAGGTAAAAAACCATGTCTGAAGATTCTTATATTAAAAAAAGTCCGGAAATGGAAGAATATGAACAAGAAACTGGCAAATTAGCAATTTGGAAAGGAAAAGTAAGCAAAGATTTTAAAAAATGGCAACAGAAAAAGTATAAAGAAGAGATTAAAAAACAAAAACTCGAAATTCTAACCATATCTCGCGAAGAGAGAAAGCAAATTAAAGAAGATATTAAACATGGAAGAGATATTGGAAAAGATTATGAACATTTAATAGTTGCTGAGAATTTACATAAAACTTACTTATTAGGAACAACAGCCGTAGCCGCACTCAGAGGTGTGGATTTAACTATTGATAGAAAAGATTTTGTGGATATAATGGGTCCGAGCGGAAGTGGAAAAACTACTTTACTCAATTTAATCGGAGGTTTGGACACTCCAACAAGAGGCAAAATTTTTTTGGAAGGAAGAAATATCTCAATGCTTAATGACAATGATTTAGCGGATATCCGAAAAGAAAGAATTGGCTTTGTTTTCCAATTTTATAATCTTTTACCCCAAATGACTGCTCAAGAAAATGTAATGGTCCCTTTACACTTTTCTGGTAAATTAAGCAGGAGAGGTAAAAGGAAAAAGGCACTTGATTTATTAAGGCTTGTTGAACTTGAAGAACGAGCTCATCATACTCCATCAGAACTATCAGGTGGAGAGCAACAAAGAGTGGCTATAGCAAGAGCTTTCGCAAACGATCCTGCCATTGTTATACTTGATGAGCCTACAGGAGACCTTGATAGCAAAACAGGAGTTATGATTTTAAATCTTCTTAGGGATTTAAATAGAAGAGGTGCAACATTTATAGCTGTGAGCCATGATGCGGCAGTTTCAGAGTTCGCCACGAGGGTTTTTCATATGAGAGATGGAAAGTTAACACATGAAGGAAAAGTTGGTGGTTTAAAAGAAACAGCAGCAATGGAGCTAAAAAGGAAACAGGAAGCTGAAATAAATAAAGAAAAGTGTAAGGGAATGATTTTTAGATATTTATTTGCTAATCAAGGCAAAACAGAAATAAATATAAATGATATTAAGAGCACTGTTCCAACTCCGATTATAATGAATTTACCAGAGCATTTTGATGATATTTTAAGAGAATTATTAGAAGAAAATAATGTTAATGGAGTTGTAAAGGGAGAATTACTTATTCTCCAGTAAATTTGTAGAACTGTAATTAATAAGCTTTTATGATTAATGTCGAATATCAAAATAGTATTTAAATATGCTTTTAAGGATTTAGCAAAGCAAAAAGTACGAACTATAGTTGGAATCTTTGGTGTAATGATTTCTGTAGGATTATTAGCGATAGTCCTATTTTTATCTGATTCGATATCCGTTACATACATCGATTATATGGCGATTGATGCTGGAAATGCTGATATGAAAATAAGTGTTAGGCATTACCAAAATGAACCTGAAGATCGATCAAATTATTTTGAATTTAACCCATTAATCGATTCTATTAGATCAAATTTTGATGAAATTGGAAATTTCGTACCTCGTATGGATTTATGGGGAAATGTAAATATATCTGAAAGTTTTGATTCACCCCTTCTTACTAATCAGCGAACATCTGTGTTTATTTCAGGAATTAACTTTACTCTTGAAAATGGAATAAATTTTGGGGCATTTGTTAAGCCTGAAACTACCCAATTACTTGAATTACCAGCTTTACCCTTATATCATTGCGCAATATACTATAAATTCAATGATATTATTAAATATGCTGTTAATGATACAATAGAAATTAGAATGAGGCTATACCATGGAAATGTGAGTTATTATATGGTACAAAATTTTACCATTGATAAAATATTTGATTTTCAGTTGAAATTTCCATATTTTTATACAGATAGGCCTCTAATCATAGTAGATATTGAGACACTTTATGAAATCTTTGGAAATGCAACCTTTCAAGGTAGATGTAATGAATTGATTTTAACTTTCAAAAATGGTAATGAGTTTTACGATGCTAGAGATTTAAGTGGATCGAAGGATCGAGTAAGAAAAATAGCCGGAGATATTCGACTACTGATTGGAATAAATCAATATAATGTGGAAGTACCAAAATTAGAAATCCTCGGATTTTCAGAATTATTAAGTGTTGGTATAACAATCATTTTTGTCTTTGTATCGATGATATCAATGTTAATCTCTGGAATATTAATTAATGGGATATTAAAAACCTCAGTAGAAGAAAGAATTAGGGAATTTGGGATTTTTAGAACGCTTGGGGCTACAAAAAAGTATAATTTATTAATAGTTCTTGTCCAAGGGTTATTAATATGTAATTTTGGGACAATTTTAGGTATATTGGGAGCATATCTAACAACTCAATTTCTAGTAGTACCCATTGCTGAAAATGTTGCTGGCCAAAGTATCCCGGGATTAGCAGGAAATTTTGCTTTTTCCATCTCATTTTGGTCCCTTCTCATCTCATATTTGATGGGGCTCATTGTAGGAGTAATCGTGAGTTTGTCCCCTGCTTTCAAAGTAATGCGTCTTCAACTTATTGAGTCAATTCACCCTTATCGCCATGAAGATACACTTTATCACCTACAACAAAAAGCTTCTGTAAATTATAAGTTAGTTATTATAGGGGTTATTTTAGCTGCAAATGGTGCTTTTGTGCTTTTTGTAATTCCTAGAATAATGATTTCAGCAGACATGTCTTTAATAGCTGGAGTTTTAATTGCTCTTTTAATAGTTTTTCTTATTGGGACTACTTTAGCAGGATTGGGATTGATGCCTATAGTTTTAAGATTCTTTATTCAAGTATTTCGGATGTTTTCCAAGAAACTAGCTCCTGTGTATAGAATATTTATTTTTCGTTATGCAAGGAGAAATGCAACCACTACTATTACATTCGCTTTCACATTCTCTTTTGTCATTTTTACAGCAGCAGCAATTCAATTTCTTACTAATCAAGTTGAAATGGGAGCAAATTTATCATATGGATCAGATTTGGTTATTGAAACTACAGGCTGGGAAGAAGAAGAGGAATTAGATCAAGGTGGTAGTCCTTTTGGTATCCAATCTATTATTCAAAATTCGAATGAAATTTATTATTCTCAAGATTTAATGGTTCAATCTCAAACGAATGAATATCCAGTAAATCCTACAAGAATTCTTACTACTGATTTTGAAGAAGTTTTGCTTGGGATTGAGGGTATTGAAAAAGTTTCAAGTGTTATTGCAAGTCCCTCTCATCTTGCTCAAATATATTCAGAAGAGGATCAAGAATTCACAGTAGAAATAGGAGATTATATTGGATTATTTACCCAAGAAGTTACTTTATTAGGAATCGATGAGGAATACAGTTCTACAATAAATACTAATTATATAGAATTTACAAAAGGAGGGATTGTCGATTCTTTTGATCAACTATTTGATATTAATAATGGGTATACCTGTATTATTTCAGAAGGATTGTCTGTAAATTTGGATTTAACAATAAATAATTTCATCAGTTTATTTATGCAGAGAGGAGAAGAAAGTGAAATATATACCTTTCAAATAGTTGGTATTGCTTCAAGTATGCCAGGATTTTCTGAATATTTTGGTAGGTCAAGTTCAACTGCTCGTATGGGGGGAGTTATGGTTTCACATAGTAATTATCTCGATATTATGGATATACCTCCTATCCCTTATGTTGATAAGATATTTATTAAATTAAGAGCAAATGATTTGGAAACATCACAAACAATAGAAGAATTAATAGAAGATAATTTTGAAAGAGATTATGATTTTGAGGTTACTAACCTTAAAAGGACTGTGATTTTACAAACTTCATTTTTTTCAATATTAGATATATTTTTTACGATAACTCTTGATGCAACGATCATTATTTCCTTATTTGGATTATTATCATCTTCATATTCTACTATTCTAGAAAGAAAAAAGGAAATCGGCATAATACGAACTTTAGGTTTAAAAGGAAAACAGATTAATCATTTGTTTACAATTGAAGCACTAATTATTATGTTAAGTAGTGGGACTGTAGGAGTCATTGTGGGCTGGGCAACAGGATTACTATTATCATCTTCAATGAATGTATTAAGTAATTTACCAAATAGTCCGATATTCCCCTTAAGCAATATGATAACTATATATTTAGTTTCAATTATCGCAACTTTGATTGGAATGAAAATTTTATTGAGGAAAGTTCGTAAGAAAAAGATTGTGGATATTTACAGAGAAACTATGTAAGAGGTAATGAAATAAAAGATGTTTAAAAATTTTAATAGAAAAGTGTTAATCATCTGCATCTTAATTATGGTTTTTAATCCAATTTTAACTGTACAGTTTTCAAATTTAAGTTCTAAGGATACCTCTAATAATTTTTCAGAAGATAATGCATTAAAAACAGCGGATGTTGCTGGCACTGATTTATACGCAGAAAAAATTAATGCTTTTGTCGCAGGCAATAAATCAATAATTAAGCAGTCTCTTTTCACAAATGATACTAATATATTACCACATTTTGATCTCCGAGATCCAGCTTTTTACCAGTGTAATCTTTTAATAAGTGCATCAAATGGGATTACTCCAAGTATTTTTCCAAGAGTTCTAAATGAAAATGGATTTATTTATCAATATGAAATGAGTTTTAATGGTTTCTCCGGCTTTCTCTATTATGAGGAGGAACTCGATGAAGATGAGGCAAAAATGAGAGCTGATAGAGCCCTTGAAATAATTAGAAGAAAATTTGAGATTGATTTAATTATGATAAACGTTTCAGAACCGAATTTTTTCCCTTTTATAGGACATTATCCAAATTGGGGGATTTTCTTACATGAATTAACAACCAATTTTCCAATGGATGGTTATTGGAAAGCTTTAGACATTAAACGGTTAACAAGTGAAGAATATTTAATGAATCATCATATCTCCTCTACATTCTTTCTATTAAATTCATTAGATTTCTTTGAAAAAGATCTTTTTGAATTAATAAATCAAGTAGATTTCAATTTAGACTCATTAGATTTATCATTTATTTATAGTTTAGAAATTGAGAATCTCTTTGAACAGTTTACCAATGTCGATTTTGAAACGATTTTTGGCAATCTCTCACAATTTATAGGAGATAACCAGACTATTTCACAGGAGGATGTTGAAGAATTTAGTGAATTTTTTGATATTTTATCATTGTCAAATGAGTCGCATTATACAAGTATAATGATACAATATGAAGGTTTAGAGGAAGCTATTCAGAAGGTTGGTAAGAATCAATATAGCTTTAATTTATGGAATGCATTAAATTATACTGGGGAAGCATTGCGGCCAAGCGAGAAAATATTTATAGCATTATTAGGAGCCTTTATGAGTGAAATAGATATTACCATATTATGTACTGATATCATTGATGCCACCCCCGAGTATTTTAATTTATATGATTTTTTGTTAGAACAAATAGAATTGATCTTATTTTATGCGGGGGTTGATTTTGATATAGATACTATAAGAGATTATACTTTCGAATTGTTTTGGGTTGATAAAGGGGGTATAAAACAAAATTATATTAAACCGCTAAATTTAGACGATCCGACTGATTTTATTAACTTCTTACCAATTTTGGGAGTTCAAGGTCTTCCAGGTATTCCGACTGGAATATTCGAACCAATCCAAGACTTCATTGTAACTTATCTTATCAATACATCTGAACCCAATATAATGATTACAAAGGAATTAGTAAATGAAAATGCTTCATTTGGAGTATTTAAGGATTTTTCATTTAATATCACTGCCGAAAACATTGGAAATGAAACATGTTGGGGTGTTCCAACACAATTTCCTTTAGATCTTGATAATTTTTTAAGTATTATAATACTACCGTTAATAGCAATCGATATCCTTAATGTCGATGATTTTAGAGATGATCTTTGGAAGTCGGTAGAAGACCTATATCCAAATCAATATGATTCTTTAGAGGATTTTTTTAACTGTGAAGAAGATCCACGCATCTTCTATTTTGATACACTCGGATTGGGATTAATTGATACATATTATCCAAATTTAAATAATATCTCAAATATATGGCCCTATAATGAAAATGCTGATGCTGTGTTAGCTGATACTTTCACTACTAATCAAATCTATAATATATTAGATCTAGAAGCAGCACAAGAACTTTTTACAAATGAATATAGCATTTGGAATGCAGAAAATTGGAGATTGGAGCCTGGCGAAAAAATTTCGTATATTTATTCTAATTTATCTATAGAGGCATATGATTCCTATACGGAGTTCTATAAATATAACTTCACCATTAAAGAAACCTTTCCTAAGCTCCCAGCTATCATTTCTGGATTTTCTATTATGGGTACCAATCCTTATATGGCATTAACTAATGATCAGGAAAGCTGGGTTATTGAAGCAGAAGAAAGATATTTAGATCAATATGATTTAGAACTTGTTTTCCTCTTTCAGAATCAGACTAATATAGATTTTACAAATAAATCTTTAGATGGCATTTCAATTAGTATAAATTACACAGGTCCCTTCGATGTAATAGACTTAGAAGTGTTTAATTACTCAGTTGAAGAATATCAAAATATTAACCCCTATTTAACATCTAGGGATAACAATACTTCAATATTTTCCTTTACAAATCTAAATAGAGACCTGAATTGGATTTTTGATCCATATGCTCCAAATAATTATACAATTATTATCAGAATAAAGGGGACAGATTCAAATGCGTTTAATGTCTCTATTAATGATTTTAATATTCACTTTTTATGTCGAGATATAAACGAATATAAAGGACAAAGTTCAAGAATAATATACTCATCAATGTCAGGGAATATACAATATGTCAGAAGATCTAATTCAGTCTCACTAAGCACCGATAATATGAGTTCCATCATAGCATTTTCAAAACTAAGTAATTATAGCTTAAATGTGGGAGATTTGAATACATATACATTACATTTTCAAAATATAGGTACCAATATCGCCCAAGAAGTTAATATTTCGATTTTAATTCCAGGAGTCATACAAGATAGTATTAATTTTACTATCAAAGATAATTATTTGACCTATTTCTTACCAAAACTTGCCCCGTTAGAAGAAAAAGAGATTAGTTTTACGTTCTATGTCCCTAATTCTGAATCCATATTCTCCACGGTAATTATTTATAAGGATACCCAGTTAATTACTAATCTTAATAGTAGTGAGCTAAATACTAAACCTAATGAACTTTATTTATCTGCGTTTGTTGACTATTGTAATTATTTTCCTTTTGTTTATGCTTTAGAGATCTATCTCAATTCCTCAAACTTGGCACCCTCAATTGGAGATTTATTTAATTTGTCTCTAAATTTAAAAAATCTCGGACCATCTGCTTTTTCTATAGAGGAAATTAATTTTACTCTGGGGGATCAGTTTGGTGATCTTATTTATGTTAGTCCTAACCATTCCTTTAGTCTTAAAAATATTGAATTTAATAATATAAGGACTCTCAATTTTACTTTAAAAAAGAATGATTGGAAAGGTTATTATTATCCTGCTATTGCTTATATTGATAATAAAGATAACAGAATCTTTCAAATTTTATCCTCAACTCCAATTATGTTAGGAAACATTTCATTCTTAATCTCTAAATCTGTGAGCCAAAATCAAATAGAAGTTGGAGATACTATTACGGTAAATATTACTGTTGTAAATTCAGGAACAATTTGCGTAAAAAATGTTACATTAAGTGATATAATTAGTTTTAATCAAATAGAATTTAAGCTTATCGAAGGGAATTTAATAAAAATGATTGAACATCTTGAAGCTAATGAAACTATATCGATTTCGTATAAAATTAAAGCAAAAACTCAATCACTAGTTACCTTAAAACCAGCAAGTATAGAATATTATTTTTTGTCAAAAACTAAAGAAATTTCAAACCAAATTATAGTAAAAATTATAATCCCTACGAGAATTCAACTTTATTTCATTCTTATTCCCTCATTGGTTTCATTATTAATTTTAACATACTTTCTTTGGCGGACTCGAAGATATAGAACAAAGAAGTATGAAATTCAAAGAAGTGAGTTAGTACTTTTTAAAAAAGGACCACGAGAATCAATTCTTAAAATCGAAAATACACTAAAAGAACAATTAACAAAACTAGATCCGGAAAAAGATAAGAATTCTAAGTGGAGAGACAATATTACAAATAACGAAAGAGGTGAATAAAGACACTGAAAAAGAAACTAAATGTTGTTATTTTATTAACATTAATTATATTTTCAAACCTAGGATTTTTAATTTTATATTTTAATCTGTATTCTGCATCTGATACTTTCGATAATAGAGAAGAAAAATATGAAGTTCAAATTTCGGATACAATCGATGATAATGTCATTGTTTTCTTCAATCAATCCTCATACAATCAAAATGTCAAATTAAGGTTTGAGTATTATGGAGGATTAGTGAAACATGAAAATGATTGGAATAATATATTTAATTCTATGTCTGGTTTTTCCGGTATTATACCGAACGAGAACATTACTTCGTTTAAAAATGAATTTCCTGAAATAAATATTGAAATAGATGAAATAATTGAGACCCAGATGAACTATGCTAGTTTTCAAATGGGAGCAAAGAATTCAACGTGGTACATTAATGGTTATACTGGAAACACAGATTCCTCAATTGCTGTTTTAGATAGCGGCATAAATTTGAATCATATTTTCTTAAAAGATAAAATTTCTGGTTGGCAGAGTTTTATTGATGATAAATCAATTTCAGATGACTTTGGCCATGGGACATTAATATCATCCGTTATTGCTGGTACTGGTTCTGATTTATACAATTCAGGCACTCCTTCCATGGTAAATCTCTATGGCAACTATTCCCATATAGATTTATTTGGATCCGATCCAACCCCAAATAATTTTTCAATAAAAGTTTTCTCCTTTAATACATCTAAAATTAATTCAAAAATCATCTTAAATTCATCATGGAATTTATTAAAAGATGGGATTGATGGATTTTGGTTTGAATTATATTGTGATAATATTTTAGTAAATTCTTCTAGCAATGTTATTCCTACTCAAAGGAATGTAATAATGCATCAAGTTTCTGAAAGTGGTTTAGGCGTCTATGATCTTTATATTAAATACCATAAAACTAATAAGTTTCCAATATTCTCTTTTAATTCGAGTTCCTTAATTTTTCCAGAATTTTATGTAATAAATAATAATCACTATACAGGTATTGCTAATAGTTCCAAAATTTTAGCCTATAAAATAGTAAATAAAACGGGTAAGGGGCATGTTTCTGATTTAATTTCTGCATTAGGAAGCATAATTCAGAATAGAACTAAACACCACATTGTAAGTATCTGTTTAAGTATTGGGGCTTTTGGAGATAATTTTGGAGCCATCAATAAGGTGATAGATGATGTTATTAATAATGGGATTGTTGTAATTATTGCTGCTGGAAATAAAGGTGTATCACATACACAATCCACCTTAAATAAGTTAGCTATAGATAACAACGCTATAGTTGTAGGAGCTATCAATGATAATGACCAGATTACTTCATATAGTGGAATAGGGGAACAGTTAGATATTGTTGCTCCTGGTGGTAGTAAATTAAAAAACCATAGGACAATAATTAGCGCAGATCCTAAATCTAATTCAACAACTACATTATCTGGAACTTCTATATCTACAGCTATAGTTTCTGCTGCTACGAATATTTTAATTGAGGCAATATGGGGTGATTGGAGTGGATGGGAGAATCAAGATCCTCAAGAAAGAGTAGGCATTATTAAATCAATTCTATTAATGACAGCATCTGAAACCAATCTCCAAAGAGAGGATGATCCTCTAACTAGTGTTGATGAGAGGCAGTATTCCCCTACAAGTTTTTCAGGAAATTTAAGCCGTATAAAAGATGAACATGAAGGGTATGGTAGAATTAATCTTCAGGTGGCCATTGATGCTTTGACGAAATACTTAAATGTAAATACTTCAATTAGCGATTACTTATATAGTTCAAAAGAAAATCCTCTCTCTAAGCATGTTTTCGCAAGGAGAGTAGTTTTGGAGCCAAATAAACAATACCTTTTTAATATTACAAGTAAGGATACTACAGGAGATTTTGATCTATTCTTATTTTCAAACAAATCTAAGGCGAATGGAGAGCCAATCATACTCCAAACATCGGGAAATTGGTCAGATTCACTTTACTTTACTCCTAAAAAGAATCAAACAGAATGTATAATTGTTGTAAAAACTAGTAATGGTTATGGCAACTTTACTTTAAAGATTTCAAATGTTAAAAACAGTTATGCGCCTCAATTAGAAATTCCTGAAATTTCATATTTTGATGATACTAAATTTAAAAATACTACAGTTATGGGATTTCAAGAGTATACAGGGAGTTATCGTCCAAAGAATTATTCGATTGATAGTTATCGGTTCTATATAAATTACTTTGATAATGACTCAACTAATATCCCACCTCAAGAAATATATTTATCGATTATCGAACTCTCTATGAATTACTCATTGTTTCAAGATGATGAGTCAGATAATAATTATATGAATGGAACGTTGTTTATTAGCGACTATCTTAAATTGTCAGTCCCTATGACATACCATTATTATTTCATTGCAAGCGATGGCCCGTATACAACAAGATACCCCGAAATCGGTGAATTTTCCATTCTCATAGAATATCCCTACGACTCTGAAAAGTTTCCAAATTATCATAGTTTTAACACTGGTCTGGGAAATTGGATTCATAATGGTACAGGATGGGGGCTGTTAAAACAATATAATTCTATTGATAATCGAGCTAATTATGAAACTAACTGGACTTCTATGTATTTTGGTGCATTTCATAATTATCCAAGGAATTATTCATATCAACCTTCTTTAATTACAGAACCTTATCCAAAAGGAACATTATTCAGTCCCTTATTTGATTTAACTCAATTAAACGAGAATCTTACGATACCCTATGCTAAATTTGGATTGAGAACAAGTATTAATTTAGGAGATTTTATAATCTTAGAAATCGGTTTGAATTGGACGATTTGGATTACACTAAGAATATTTACTAATGAAGAAAGAGAATGGCATATTGAAGGATTTAATTTAACTGAATATATTGGAAATTTTATTCAATTCAGATTCATTTCATTTTTAAATAATAATTCTGATCCTGTGAATTATAAGGGGCTCATGCTGGATAGCTTTGAACTAACTAACTATACAAATTTATATGCCCCTCGCATCTATTTTGATTTAGACTATGATATTTCCTCATTTAATGGATCAAAATTCGAAAAGTTTGATTTTTCTTGCGAGTATTTTGATAGGGATAACAATTATCCAGATTTTGTATATATCGAAATGGATAGAGCTAATTATTCAATGTATAACGTATTTGGACATTGGAATACTAGTTTAAATATCAACTTTGCTAGATCACTATTATTAGGTGAGATTAATAACCATACTTTTAGATTTCATGCATCTGATGGAATATATATTAATTCTACTAAATGGTTCAATGTTAACAATACCCTTTTTAAGTTCATTAATCCTATACCCCACCAATTTAATTTAAATTATAGCGGTAAATTGATTGGATTTCGATTTTCAAACAAAAATATGACAGATTATTATGTTGTAGGAACCCCAAATCCTAAAGAAAATACCGCTTGGTTTAATGGAGACAATACATGGCATCCAATAAAACGTTATCGACAAGATTATATTTATGGAGGTAGGGGAAATAGTTATAAAAGTGCATACCAAGGATATGGACCAAATTGGGATACAAAATTAGTTACATATCCGTTATATCTAAGAGGTGAATATGATTGCTATTTAAAATTTAATTATGAAATTTATCTACAAGAAGATCTGGATAGTTGTATTATCTCTGTGTCAATAGATTATGGAGAAAATTGGATTATGTTAAAAGAATATTTTTCTGAAATATCAGGAAATGAGTCTATAGATCTCTCAGAATATAAGGGTGAAATAATTATGATTATGTTTACCCTAAACTCTGATGATGAGACGACTAGAGTAGGATATGGCTGGCTTTTGTCAAATATATATATTGGTTATGAAGAAACAACAGATTTTATAAATCCAAATGTTAACATTATTAGCCCACTAAATCAAGAGACTGTAAGTTCAATATATACCATAAGAGCAAACTTATCGGATGATGTTAACTTAGATAGCTCAAGGATTTATATCTATATAGATGGAGTACTTGTAGAAAGATATTTATATAGTTTTGACAAAGATACAGGAATTTTAGAATATAAATGGGATACTACTTATTATTCTGACGGAAAACATGAAATAAAAGTAATTGTTTTTGATAAAGAGGGGAATAGAGCGGAAGCAACTATTAATGTAATCGTCCAAAATGGATTTTTCAACTGGCGCACTTGGGGGCCATGGTTAGTGGTTTTTCTATGTTTAATTATTATTGGGTTTATTACTTATAAAGTAACTAAAAAGAAGATTAGGAAGAGAAGAATTAACAAATTAAGCGCAGAAAAAATTAGAGTCAAAGAAATAGAGAGAGAGCAAAAGATGAAAAGAATTGAGGCAATTAAATTAGAGGAAGAAAGAAGTATACCTTTAACACTTTATTGCAAATATTGTAAATCATGGTTTAAATCAAACAAATTCGACTATATATGTCCCATTTGTGAACATGATCAGATTTATGCTGCGTATAATTGTGTAAATTGTAATAAATGGTATTTTAAAGATGAACCTGCTGAGGATTATTATTGTAAAAGTAAAACTTGCAAAAAAGTAAGATTAGTTAGAAGAGAAGAGGAAGAGATAAAAGAAATTCTGGAAAATGAAGGAATTATACTTCGAAAATTTGATCGAAAAAAAAAGAAATTCAGTATATTAGATTAATAAAGATAATGAAAATATGAAGTGATAAATTGGGATTAAAAAGAGTCATATATAAGATTAGGAATAAATTAAATCTCCAATTCATAAAGCATACATGGCTTAATTTAAAGAGAGATCGTGCAAAAGCATTATTTGCTATATTAGGAATAATGATCTCAATTGTTTTATTAACTGCAATTGGGATGGTAAATGATACAATGTCATATAATTATATGCAAATAATAACCAGTAGTACTGGAAATGCTGATATTATGATTTCTAAAAGAATAAAAACAGATATTAGTTTTAGTCCTTACTTTGATGAAGATATCATAGATAATGATTTACAAGACATTGAAGGGGTTGAAGAATTCTTCCCAAGGATAATGATGCTAGTCCGAGCATTTTCGAATAAATCTTCTACAAATTCAACTTTAGAACTGTATGGCTTAGACTTTTTAAAAGAGGCTAGTAATGGACATATGGGAGATTTAGTATTAGTTGATGAAAATGGACTTAAAACTGGAACTAATTATTTAGACGAACCTGTTAATGGAGAATGTGTGATTTTATGGAGAGTTGCTGAGTTATTGAATTTAACTGTAGGAGATTTTATCCATCTAGAGTATTTAGATGATCTTGATTTGGAAGTCGTCGCAATTTGTGAACAAGAGTTAAAGTTTACAGAATTGGAAAATTCATTGATTTTAGTCAACATACAACAAGCACAGTCTTTTCTTGTAAATGGTAATAAGGAAATTAATTTTATTTATGGTACCTTAGAAAGCCCCGAAACAATCTATGATATAAGAAATGTTGATGAAACTAAGAGAAAATTAAGAGAAATTGGTACACTTATACAATCTTATTTAGATATAAATGAATTTAGTGTTTCAATGCCTAAACTTGAAGAGATTGGTTCTGAGGAATTCATGCTAATTGCTATGACTGTTATTTTTTGGTTCATTACTATAATTGGAATGCTTATAACGGGGATATTAATTAACTCTATCTTATCAACTTCCACTGAAGAAAGAGTTCGGGAATATGGGATTCTTCGAGTAGTTGGTGGTAAAAAGACATTTCCCGTTAAAGTGGTCGTGTTTGAAGGTGCTTTAATCGGAACCATCGGTTCACTTTTAGGAATTATTATAGGACTGATATTTACTCCTCCCATAGTGAATTTCTTATTCGTAGTAACTGGTTTTCCATATCAAGATGTAGAATATATTATTCAACCTCAAACAATTCTTCTTGCGTTCTCGATAGGAGCTGGTGGTGCCTTAGCTGTTTCTGTATTACCAGCTCTTAAAACTGCAAAAATGAATTTAATAAAATCAATTACTCCCTTTCATGCAAAAGAAGAAGGATGGGAAGTTAAAAAAGAAGGAAGTGTTAATGTCAAAAGTTTTCTTGTAGGAATCTCCATTGCCACAATTGGTATGGTAGTCTTCATCCTTTTACCTACGATATTCGTTAGTGGTGAATTTATGTTAATTGCGGGATTATTTATCGGGTTGCTAGGTGCTATTTTAATTGGTCTCGTTTTTGCGTCAGTTGGAATTGTTCCTCTAATTCAACAAATATTCCTTGGAATTATTAAACCTACCATAAGAAAATATGCTAATATTATAAAGATTTCTTTAAAACGCAATAGAAGGCGTAATACAAGCACTATAGTCATGTTTGCAATTAGCTTTTCATTTATCTTCTTTATAACTAGTGTTACGGAAATGGAGTCAGAGAATATGTCATTAAATTTAAGATTCCAATATGGTTCAGATCTAGTTTTGATTAACCAAGGATTAGAAGGGGATCCCAATGCGGTTACTTCAGAAATGGCTGAGGAAATTAAGATTCTTCCGGGTGTAGATGACGTAGCGATAACATTGTATAATATGTTTGATATTACTTCAGTTTTATCAATAATCTACGATTTTAGTGAAGGAGGGATGTTCGATGAAGAAACACTAAACGAAGCTTTTCTTAATGTTTTTGAATTTTATACAGAACAATCAGAAAGGAAATATAAAACGAGGGCTTCAGATCTGATTGCTTTTGAAGAGTTTGAAGTTGGTCTTATTGGAATTGAAGAAGATTTCATTGATTTAGTAGATAAAAATCTTATTATCTGGAATAGTCCGGGAAGTGGAAACGAATATTCTTTTAATCAACTTTTTAATCGTAATGATACTTGTATTATCTCAGGTTCACTCGCAACTGTTCTTGGAATAAAAGATATTGGTGAACAAATATTGATTTCTTTTTATGAGAATGAAACCGGGACCGAAAAAGGAGATCTAGTGGGAGATCCTCCGATTTTTACGGTTGTTGGAATCTCTGGTGGAATACCAGGATTCTGGAATTTTAGAAGTTCTGTTTCAATGGCAGCAGGTAGCGGACTCATTGTTTCTTTAGAGAATTATATGCGATTAATGGATATTGAAAATCCAGGAAGCCCAGATATGACAGTAGATAAGATTTTTATTAATCTACTAGATGTTTCTGAAGAAAACATTGAAGAAACTAAGGAAGATATTCAAACTTCATATGAAGATAAAGATTTTTTTATTGATGATGCTATTTCAAAAATAATCTATCTTAATGATATGTATGAGCGACAAAGTACATTAATGGAGGTAATTAATTGGTTTGCTATAGCAATAGCCGTTTTTGGCCTAATTAGTTCTATGTATGCAGTAATGCTTGAAAGGAAATTTGAAATTGGCATTTTAAGGTCTGTTGGCATGAAAGTTAAAAATGTCAGGAAGTTATTTCTTATAGAAAGTATGATTTTAATGTTATCCAGTGGAGCAATGGGGACAATAATCGGAGTGTATTGCGCATATTTGCTAGAGACAAATATGGCACTCATGACAGAGTTGCCAATCGTTTTTGAGATCCCAATTGATGTTTTATTGAGAGTATATTTCATCTCAATATTAGTAGGATTTATAGGTATGTACATAATATTAATACGATTGAGTAGACAAACGATTATGGACATCTTTAGGCAAACATTTTAAATTTTCCAATAGCTAAGAATTGCTGGTGGGGAACCTTGGTATAGTTGCTGCATTTATACCTCGAGATTAAAAAAAGGAATTTTACTTTTTTTTTCTAAACTTCTTTAAGAAAAGCCAACAATTTTTTCCAAGCTTTTCCCCTATGGGAAATTTTATTTTTTTCTTCAGTTGCTAATTCCGCAAAAGTTTTATTTGGTATGTCATTGGGTAGAAATATCGGATCGAATCCAAAACCTCCCGAACCTCTTATGGTATTTGATACCTTTCCATGAACCTCTCCTTCAAAAAAGTAGTCTTTACCAAGAGGGTCAAAATAAAATGCAATAACGGTAGTGAAATGAGCTTGTGAACCTTCAAAATCCTCAATTAATTTCAATATTCCTTCATTACCAATGGTTTTCATGACATATGAAGAATAGACTCCTGGAAAACCATTAAGAGGTTTTTCAACAAAAAATCCTGCATCTTCTACAAAACAAGAGCATTTTGCTTTAGTTTTCACACTATTTAATTTGAAGGAAGAATTTTCTCTTATTGATTCCGTTTGTATCTCAATAGTTTCTAGATTTGATTGTTTTAATTGGTATGGGATTTTCTCATGTTCAAATAACTTTCTTATTTCATTAAATTTATAATTATTTTTTGTAATAAAATAAATAATATCTTCCTTGTTTTTCATAATTATTATAATTTTCTAAGGTTTATTTAGATATAGTCCTATTTTCCTCTAATATTAAATTAAAATTCCAAAATTTTATTTTGGAAAGTTCATTTAAGTTTATATCTAATTTATGATCAACAGAATATTGCTGTGATATCATGGCTCGAATGCATAGTAGAAAGAGAGGAAGATCAGGTTCAAAACGCCCAGCTAGATTGGAAAAGCCTGTTTGGGTGGAGCTTAGCGGAGAAGAAGTAGAAAATGAAGTAGTAAAATTAGCCAGAAAAGGACTTTCTAAATCTAGGATAGGTAACACTCTTCGAGATTCTTATGGTGTTCCATTGGTAAAAGTCGTTACAGGGAAATCAATAAGCGAAATTCTTGAAGAAAATGAAATTGAAGCACCATTGCCTGAAGATTTATCAAATTTGGTTAAAAAAGCATTGAATATCAGAAAACATCTTGAAACAAATCATAAAGATTTAGAAACCAAAAAGGGTCTTAATAGAATTGAATCAAAAGTTTATAGATTAATCAGATACTACAAAAAGAAGGGAGTTCTCGAACCAGACTTCAAATATGATCCAGAAAAAATAAGAACAATAGTGATGAGGTAATCTTACAATGAGTCAAAAGGCGAGAAAAAGGAAACCTAAAACTAAAAAAATTTCTTTCAAAGATAAAAATTGGTTCACAGTAATAGCTCCAAAAAGTTTCAATTTTAGAGAGATTGGGGAAATTATTGGGTTCCAAAATAATATATTAGGAAGAACGGTTGAAATTCTACTATATGATATCACTCAAGATTATGCAGATATAAGTTTAAAGCTAAAATTTAAAATCGTAGATTCGAATCCAGAAGGAAATACATGTAATAGTATTTTTTGGGGTCATCAATATACAAATGATTATATTCGGTCATTAATCGGTAGAGGAAGTTCAAAAATTCAAATAATTTTAAATCTAACTACAAAAGATAAATGGACATTCCGGCTTACCACCATATGTACCACTATAAGAAGAGCACGAAGTTCTCAACAAGTAATTATTAGAAAAATCATCTCAGAAATTCTTAAAGAATTTGCTGCAAATCTGAATCATGAGAAATTCGCTAATGGAATTATTTATCATGAATTTGAAAATCAAATCACACGAGTTGCCAAAACTATCTATCCATTATCTAATTGCACGATAGTTAAAAGTAAAATAACATCTATACCTGAAGGTGGGGAAGATAAAGTGTTTGTTCCTAAAGAAGAGGATTTTGATATTGTTGAAGTTGAAGTAAAACGTACAAGAAAAAGTGAGATAAGAAGAACTGAACGGATTAATGTTAAAAAATACGCCCATGCAAAAGCTTCTACTGATACTGAGAGCGGTAATTCAGATTTAAGTGAAGATTAATACTTGTTTTAGCATTTAACTGTTTTTAAAGAATTTTTTATTTTGAAGCATTCTATTTTTTGAGTTGCATTAATTTTATAACATAAGTAAATTAAGTGATTAATATCATTATTCAAAATAATTTTAATATAAGGTTATTATTGTGTCTAATGAAGAAGGAAATAGAGATAATCCATATTCCTTTGATGATTATCTATATGTAAGAAATAATTTTAACTATTATCGAGATGATGAGTTTCTTCAAGTTTTAGTCAAACACTATTGTCCTCCTGATCAGTATGAGATAATTAATCGTGACCTTTCTGCTTTATCCGATTATGTTTCGTATAAATGGAAAGATCTTGCTGATAAAGCAAATGAACTAGAAAATAGAATGAAAGTTACTAAGATTAAACATTATGATGCACATAATCATCGAATTGACAGAATTGAGCGTTGTTGGGAAACAGAAACTTTAGAACGGGAAATATTTAGCCTTGGACTCTGGGATCCAAATAGAAATACAGCATGGAGCAGATTTATTAAAATGATCTTACTGTATATGAATGGTGAGGCAGGGGTAATGTGTCCAGTAGCTTGTACCCATGGACTTATATGGCTTCTACAGAAATATGAAAATGAATTATCTCCTAAAGCTTTCGATATATTAAAGTATCTAAGAGATGGCAAAAATGGAGAATATGTTAGAGGTTCTCAGTTTGTTAGTGAAATCCAGGGGGGAAGTGATGTACCTGCTAATCTTGTTGAAGCTGTTTACGAAGAATCTGAAGGTCTGGATGGTATTTCTGACTGTTGGAGGTTATATGGACAAAAGTTTTTTTGTTCCGCAGCACATACTGATTTTGCTTTGGTAACTGCTAAACCAAGGGGAACATCTTCATCAACTAGAGTTGCTGCTTTTGTCGTTCCATCTTGGCTTCCAAACAATAAAGAACTTGAAATTAGAAATTCATACACAATAGATCGCTTAAAACCAAAATTGGGAACTGCTGAACTACCAACAGCTGAAATCACCTACAATGGGGCGGTAGCCTATCCTGTTGGTCCACTTGAAAAAGGACTTGCAAATGTAGTAGGTATTGTTTTATCTTTATCAAGGCTTCATGTTGCATTTGGTATGGCAGCAGGAGCATTACGAGTGGCTAGGGAAGCGACTTTATATGCCCAATTTAGGGCTGCTTTTGGTGTCCCAGTTGCTTCTTTTCCAATGATGATAAATCAAATTAATGAATTAGATCACTTTGCTAAAAGAACTATTGTGGGAGCTTTTAAAGTCTATTCGGAATTTATTCATTTTAATGAAGAGCTAATTAGTGGTATAAGGGATTTAAAAAAGATTGAAGATCTTGAGGAACGAAAACGTCGATATAGATTACGTGAATTAATAATGCTACAAAAAATAGTAGTAGCAGATGAATGCCCTAAAATGATAAGAATGGCTATGTCTTTTTTTGGCGGTCATGGAATAATGGAAGACTTTTTATGCTTCCCACGTTTTGTGCGTGATGCTTTTGTGCAGGAATTATGGGAGGGACCACGTAATGTACTATTAACTCAAATACATCGAGATTTTCAGAGAGTAAGGGATTGGTATCCTCCTGAAGACTTCATTAAAGATTTACTACAGGGAGCTAATAATGATTTAATAGAAGAATACGCTAGTGAATTTTCAAGAATAATATCTCATGAGAGCCTATTGAGAAATGATGAAAAAACATTAAAGATTTGTAAAGACTGGGAAAGATTTTCAAATGAACTTTTTATCGCGTATCAAGAACAAGCACTTCGAGAATTAAATTACGAAGAAAAACCAATTAAATTCTCCAAATTATTACGTCAATTTAAAAGAAGATCATCAAATAAGGATTAAAAATTTTTCTTTAAAATTCTAATTTGAGAAAAGATTGGGTTTTTTTATGATCTTTCCATCAGAATCTTGATAATAGAGGGTATTTGGGGGAACATCTTCATTTACTAATGTATGAGCACCAATAACTGAGTTTTCCCCTACAATTTTTCCACACATTATACTAGCATTAATTCCTGTTTGAGATTTAGGGCCGATAATTGCTCCTAATTTTCTTCGGCCTGAATCAATTAATTTTCCATTGATATTCATTTTTATATTTTTATTATCAAAGCGTAAGTTTGATAATTTTGTACCAGCCCCGAGGTTAACATTTTCACAAACAATGCTATCTCCTATGTAATTGAAATGTGGAACTGCTATATCTGAAAAAATAAGTGAGTTCTTTGTTTCAGACGTTCCTATATGACAATTATCTCCAATTGAAGTATATGGCCGAATAAAAGCATTTGGACCAATTAAACAATTATTACCGATATAACAAGGTCCTTGAATATATGTTCCGGATTTTATAATCGTTCCTTCTCCTATATATATTTCTCCTGAGGTAAAAACGTTTTTTTCAACTTTTCCAAGAATTTTTCCCTTTTGATTATCTAACATGTATCTATTTGCATCCAAAAGTTGCCATGGTAAACCAACATCATTCCAATAATAGTTTTTAATATTATAACCATAAATCCTTCCATCCATTTGATTAAGTAAAATTTCCATAGAATCAGTAAATTCATATTCTCCTCTGATTGACTTTTCAGTCTGTTCGATTGCTTTAAATATTGTAGATTTAAATAAATATATTCCTGCATTAGCAAGATTACCTAAATTTAAATTAGGAGAAGGCTTTTCAGTAATTTTTTCTACAAATCCATTTGAATCAAGTGTTATTATTCCATAGTTTTGTGGATTTTTCACCTCAATCAAAGAAATTAATCCTTCACAGGAGGTTGTTTTAAACTTGTGAATTAATTCTTTAAATATTTTTGAATCAACTAATAAGTCACCATAAATAAGTAGAAAATCATCGTCTCTAACAAAATCTTTAGCATATCCAGTGGCATGAGCTGTTCCTAAATATTCTTCTTGAGTAATATAATTAATTGTAATATCAAAATTTTCTTTATCTTCCCCAAAGTAATCCTTAATCATTTCTTCTTTATATCCTACAACTAATAATAGCTCCTCTATTCCCGCATCAATTAAACTTAAAATGGTGTACTCTATTAAGGGTTTTCCAGCTACAGGAATTAGTGGCTTTGGTCTAGTGGCTGTGATAGGCCTTAATCGCGTTCCTGTTCCAGCTGCTAGAATAACAGCTTTCATAAATATTTAGAAATGAGCATATTATTAGAAATTATTGATCAAATTCTTGGATAATTTCATTTAAGTAAGTTTTTAATGAACGATATGGTTTTAAATCCCCCGAAAATTCTTGCTTTAATATCTCTTCTCGGGAAACCCTCTCTTCCAGTTGCTTAAATATCTCTTTAATTCTATTAAAATCGCCCGATGCTACAAAATCAAGAGAATATCCATTTACATCTCCGAATAAAATCAACTTTTTACTCGCAATCTCTACTAAATCATCAAATTGAATTTCTTTGATATTCATTTTTGCTCGGATCTGGGTATTCATTGCTATTGTAGCTAATCTCGCTGATAAATTTGAACTAAAAATTTCGATATTTTCATTAGTAATCTCTCGTTTAAGGTCATTTAATAGTGATGTATCATATAATTGAGAGATAATTGGTAATCCTTGAGCAGAAATTCCACAATAGATAATCTTGTTTTCTATTTGAGCATAAGTGCATTCAATTTCCTCATCTTCTAGGGGATAATGATATTTATCCCACAAATATCCAGTAATTAATTTAATAACCTTAGAAAATTCAGATTTTTTTGAATATTCCCCAAATTTATTTGGATCATCATAATTTGCATTAACTTTTTCATAAAATTCTTGTAATAGGTTATCTGCTTCTTCAGAGTTAGATAAAAAATCACCTGTTATACAATAAAAAAGATTTTGAGAACTCTCTGTAACAACGTGCCTGATTATCATACATTCTCTGCCAGATTTACCTTCGAAAAATATATTTTTTAAGCGCCAGCCATTATTAGGATTCATACTACGAATTAATTTTTCTATAAATAATACAATTTCAAACATTAGAAATTTATTTTTATTTGAAATATAGAGAATTTTATCATCTAGAATAATAGCAAAACCAGTTATCATGAGTAAAATCTTAAAGTAATAGTTTTTCAATTATAATCGTATATCTACATAAATTTAAAATTATTCAAAATTTTAATTTTTTATGATATTGAGGTAACAAATGATCTCAAGTTTAGGTCTTAAATATTTAAGTCATTTTTTCTGAAAATTTTTAGAATATCTTATAATAAATAAATTTTAATAATGCATAAAATATTATAAAATAATTCATCCATTTAGAGATGATCTAAGAAGATTTCTTAATAGAAACAAAAGTTTGCATAAATAATAGTAATTAATTTGGTAAAGTAGCTGATTTAGATAATGAAGATCGTTAAATTAGAAGAAAAGAAAAAAATTCAAAAAGCTGCTGAATTATTATATAATTCAAAAGAGACAATTGTTTTAACTGGAGCAGGTGTTTCAACAGAATCTGGAATTCCAGATTTTCGTGGAGATGGAGGTATTTGGGAAAAATATAAACCTGAAATTTATGGTAACATTCAAGCATTTTTAAAAAATCCTGCAAAATTCTGGGAACTGGCTCAAGATGTTGCTCCAAGCCTATTTAAAGCAAAACCCAATCCAGGCCATTATGCTTTAGCAGAATTAGAGAAAATGAATATTGTTAAAGCAGTTATAACTCAAAATATCGATGAACTTCACCAAAAAGCGGGCTCAATTATAGTATATGAGGTTCATGGAAATATCAATCGATTTAATTGCTTCGGGTGCAAATCTTCTTATACAAAAGAACAGATTATGCACAAGTTGAAAAAAGAAAAAAAAGGAGGTCCGGTATGTGATTTCTGTTTATCACCTTTAAAACCTTCAGTTGTATTGTTCGGAGAATCTTTACCAACTTTTGAAATATATCAATCACGAGCATTAGCACAAAAGGCAGATATAATGTTAATTGCAGGATCATCATTAGAAGTAGCACCTATATGTGATTTACCTTTATACACTCTAAGAGATGGCGGCAAATTAATTATAGTAAATGATCAACCAACACCTTTAGATAAACGTGCTGAAGTCGTAATTCGTAATAAGACTGGAATAATTTTACCTTTAATTGTAGAAGAAATCAAGAATATGCAACAAAAACAGGATGATTATAATTAAAATTTTAAATTTGTATAATTAAAACTTTATATTTTTGGAATTTTTTAATGAGTGAAATTAGTGTAATTAAAAAAGATTGGAGAAAAATTGACTTATCTTTTGGTTTAGTGTATCCAAATTATTATGAATTAGGAATCTCTTCATATACAATTAGACTACTTTATTATTTTATTAATTCGAATGAAAACTATGTGTGTGAAAGAATATTTCTTCCTAAAGGAATACGTTTTCCTGCTTCAAAAGATCATACTTCTGATGCATATATAAGAAGTATTGAAAATAAAATAACTCCTATTGATTTTGATATATTAGGGTTTTCTATTCACTATGAAAATGATTTTAAAAATATTCTTTGGATTTTAGAAAAATCAGGTATCCCCCTTTATTCACATAAACGTAGAGAAATAATGTTAAAAGAGGGATTTAAATATCCACTAATTATAGGAGGTGGCCATGTGATTACCTCAAATCCATTGCCTCTAAATGACATTTTCGATCTGTTTTTCGTTGGAGATTGTGAGCCCAATCTTAATCTTTTTTTAACTAAATTTTTGAAGTTTAAAACGGGTAAAATTAACTTTCAAGAACTCCTTCAGGACTCAAAGTTAATAAATGGGATCTATGTTCCAAGTTTAAATAATAAAACAAGAAGAGCAATACTAAATAATATCGATGAGTCTCCTATACCTATTTTTCAATTAATTTCTAAGGCAAAAACTAATAAAAAAATTTTTGACGAAAATTTTTTTATTGAAATCAATAGAGGATGTCCATTTCAATGTAAATTCTGCATCTCTTCATTCCATAATTCTCCTTTTCGAAATAGAAGTTATGAAAACGTTCGAAAGACAATTGAAGAAGCAATCGTAAAAACACAATTTGAAAAAATATCTCTAATTGGTTCTTGTGTATCATCTCATCCTAAATTTTATGAAATTTGTGACTACATTGTAAATCAAGGCAAAAAACTAAGTATTCCCTCAATTAGAATAGATCATTTAACTCCAAAAATAATTAGAGTCCTTGAAAGAGCTAATATAAAATCAATAACTATAGCACCTGAAGCAGGTACTGAAGCTTTGCGATATTCCCTGGGGAAAAAAATTTCAAATAATAAGATAATGGAAGTTTTGGAACAGATTAAAGAATCTGAAATCAGAAATGTAAAATTATATTTTTTAATTGGACTACCTGATGAGAGAGACGAAGATATAAAGGAAATTATTAATCTATTAATTCAAATCTCTGATATAGGCTTTGAGACTAATTCATTAAAAGTCAATATCAACCCATTTGTACCAAAATTTAATACACCATATGAAAACAAAGTTGATTTTTATTTACGCAACAATCTAAAACTCTTAATATCTAAGTTCCAAGTACTAGAAAAAGTATTAAAAAAAATACCCACAATTAAATTGAAATTTCAAAATCCAAAAGAAATTGTTAAGAAAGCGAAAATGCAAACAATCTTTTCTTTGGGAGATAAAACAATATCTGAACTCTTAATTAAATATTACTTATATGGAGGAAATCTTGGAGCCTTAAGGAGAGCAGAAAAAGAGACAGGCATTTCTATTGATAACTATTTATTAAAGGTTAATTCTAGTTATAAACCTTGGAAATTTTAAAAAAAAATAAAAATTTATTCGATTTTTTCGAATGCTTTTTTGGTAGCACCACAAACAGGACATTTATCAGGAGGGTCTCCTTCATGTGTGTACCCACATACAGAACATATATGCATCTCTTTAACTTCTAAATCTTTTCCTTCTTCAACTAATTTCAAAGCTTTTTCATATAACTTATGATGTATTTTCTCTACTTCATTGGCATACGTAAAAGTTCTTTCAGCATTTTTTACTTCTTCACTCTTTGCATCTTCAATAAATTTAGGATACATTTGTGTGAATTCATAAAATTCTCCACCAATCGCTTCTTTTAAATTTTCAATAGTAGATTTTATTCCTCCTAAAGCTCTTAAATGATTGTGAGCATGAACAGTTTCGGCAGCTGCAGCAGCTCTAAACAGCCGAGCTATTCCAGGAAATCCCTCCTGTTCTGCTTTTTTAGCAAAAGCTAAATACTTCCTATTAGCTTGAGATTCTCCAGCAAAAGCTTCTTTTAAATCTTCTTCTGATTTTGTCATCTTCTATCTTAATAACCTATTTTTATGTTAATTTAAGTTTAGAGGAGACATAATTTTAAGTTCTTTTTTATAATTCATAAATTTATGATAATTAATTAAAAAGTTATCATACTATAAAATAACCAGAATGCCTTATTCTTCTAAAAGGTGTCTAATTTTATTAACAATTTTATATAAGTAGAATTCTGCTACTCCAAATTTAGTTTTTGAATCAAAAACTAAAATTATAAAATATTTCTCGTTGAGGTATTCAGAAAAAATAAGTTGATTGTCCTTAGAGGTATAAAACAATTTTAAAATAGTGTTATTACAAATTTTAATTCTAAAATCTACTTCCTTTAAAATTTTTCTTAGCGAAATTTTGTTCCTCGCAGATGAATAGAGAATCTTACCCCCATCTGTTAAAAAGATTATATCATTAAGTTGATCATTTGGTTTTATGCTTTTTAGATACTTTATTACATTTTCTTCTTTTTCTAAATTATATTCATTGCTTGACATTTCTTTTATAATTTCTTTTACAAGGTTGTCCAAATCATCATCATATATGTATTCTAAGTCTGTTTTTATGTGATTTTTTTTAACATACCTGATAAATTTTATATGTATTTTTGAAATAATTCTTTCAAGCATCACTAGGTTCTCATCTGTGTCACATAAGAGGCCATAAATTAAGTTATTCTTTTCAAAAATAGTTATTTTTACACCGCCTCCCATTTCTATCGTTTTTATTCTATCTCCTATCAACTCATTCGTAAAGGACATGAGAGCTGTAAAATAAGATGAAATTAATTGTTCCTGTTCTAATCTAAATAAATCTGTAAAACTTATACCGTAAATACAGATACCTGACCTGTTGAAAATAAGTAGATTATGGATGCTTAATATTTCGGAAGATCTTTTTATTTTTGAAATTAATGAAGAGTTCTCCGGTATTGTCATATCATCTTATTAGGATTAAAATATAAAAAGCACAAAGTTTTAAAAAAAAAGGTTTTAAGGAATGTCATTTTTCATTTGAATAATTATATGAAGTAGCTCCTTTCTTAAAACCTATTTTTCCATGTAAATCTGATAAAATAGTGATTAAATGAGTAAGAACTAAGTATGAAAAAGGAAAAAAGATTATCCAGAGAATTATGCCTAATACTTTAGTATTTAATGCTTTTCTTTGATTTTCAATTAATTTTGGTATCCTATAAAATATTAATTTTTTTTCGTATGATTTTTCACTGACAATTCCTTTTCTATTAAATCCCTGTTGATATTCACCACTTTTCATTAGAGAACGAAAATCTCTAAATATCCAAATAAGCCAGCCCGCAAAGTATTCTTTTGAATTTATTGTTCTTATTGTATAATCAAGTAATTGAAGCTGTCTTTCTTCAGTAAATTTAGTTTGATTTCTCCAATCATCATGAAATCCGTATTTTGCTCCTGCTCCAAATTCTGTAAAAATCCAAGGTTTGGTAAAAAAGGGTGCATTCATAATATCTAAAAAAAGACTTAGCATTCTTTCATGTCCAAAATACCATCCAAAATATGTATTTATCGTGGCGACGTCAGCAAATCTTCTGGTCAAATCAGTTATCAATTTTCGTGAGACATAGGTAACTATTCTAGTATCATCATAGGTTCTAGCCAACATCATTAACCTTCTTACAAATCTAGAACATTCCCGTTTATGTATAGGAATTTCATTACCCACACTCCACCAAATAACAGAAGGATGATTAATATCCCTCTTTATTAATTCACGTAATATTCTTGCGGCTACTTTAAATACTGCATTACTTTTAAAATTACAATTCCAATAAACTGGAATTTCTTCAAGGATTAAAATTCCAATTTTATCAGCAATTTCTAACAAATCTTCATCATGAGAATAGTGTGCTGTTCTCAATGCATTAAATCCTAATGACTTTATTGTTTTGATATCCTCTAATCTTTTCTCGTATGGAATAGTACGTCCAAATGGCATATATTCCTCATGAAGACTAACTCCTTTTAATCGGATCTTTCTTTTATTTAATAAAATATTAGAACCTATAACTTCAACTTGCCTTACTCCAAAATAAGATTCATAAAGAATATCTTCCTTGATTTCTGAAGATATATTAATTATTTTAAGGTAATATAAATAAGGGTTATCTGGTGACCATAATTTAGGATTACTCATTTTCAAAATAATATTACCTAATCCAGAACCTTTGAAGATATCACCCTCATATAAGGTGTTTGAATGATTTGAATCTAGTATTTGCCATTTAAATGAAAGAAAACCAATTATTTTATAGATGATTTTAATATTACAAACATTTAATGTATCTAAAGTTGTTTTTATTACAATTTCTTTTATTCGATTTTTATTTAGTAATAATAAATCAACATCACGATATATTCCACCCCAATTAAACCAATCAAAAAAAATTGGTGGAATCCTATCTTTTTTCCGAACATTATCAACCCTTATTACTAAGAAATTATCTTTTTGCGTGAGATGTTTACTAATATTAACATAAAAAGGTGTAAAACCACCGTTATGTTCACCTAAAAACGCTCCATTCAACCATACCTGAGTTTTATAATTACTTCCTTTAAATCTAATTTGATAGATATGATTATTTATATCTACTGATTCATTCATATTAAATTGATAAAAATGCCAAAATATACCCTCAAATACTTCGAAATTTTTTAAAAGATTAAAACTATTTGGAATCTGTATATCGATTAAACTATTGCCGTTATTACTATAATTTTCAATTAAATACCAGCCCTTTTCTATCCCGATATCATCAAAATCAGGCTTACATTTCCAAGTTCCGTTTAATGATACTACTTTCATTCTTTAATTTTCTAATCAAATAAATTTGAATTGATGCTAATTAACTGAATTAATTTAATAAATACTAGAAGTTATAATAATTAAACCCTTTAGACAATTAGAAGCTAATATATCATTTTTTTCATATGTTTCCATACATTCTATTTAGATTTTCTTAAAAATTTTAAAAGTATCTTCTTTTAAAAGAGGTTTCATTGAAATGGTTATTTTTATTATTGATTAATTTGTCAAGCCTTAAAATCCAAGGCTAGACCGCCTAAGGAATTGTTCTTTCTAAAATAAGATTAGACCGATAATGTTAACCTTCTATGATGGTTTTTCAACTAAGTTTAAATATAAGCTAAGAGAATTATATTTTAAATATAAATTTATTTTAAAATAGACCAATAAAAATTGTAATAAAAGGAGGAATAAAAAATGGCTAAAAAACCATCAGTAGAAACCCTTTTCGTAAAGAGCAAAATAAAGGAATACATTAAGGGTAAAGGCTGCAATACTGCGTCGGAAGTTTTAGATGGCTCAAAGCTAAATGCCATCCTTATAGAACTTTTAGAAAAAGCTGTTACGCGAGCGAAGGCAAATAACAGAAAAACAGTTCAGGAAAGAGATTTATAGACGAAATAGGTTGATTACATAAAAGATAAAAATTTTATATTTTTTTTAAAATTTATTTACTTTTCTATTTTTTCCAATTTTACCTGTTAATAAGCATGCTTTTCCTAATTTTTTCTAATAGTAAGGTAAATTCTGAAGTTATAGAGTATTTAATATTTTATATTAACTTTCTTTTCAAAAAAATTATTAATCCATCTCTGTATTTTCATTTAAATAAGTCTTTTTATACCCTATAATTATTACACACACAACTTATAGAATAAAAAATTCTCAAAAAATCGCCTTATCCTTTAATTCTACTCTTAATTAAGTAGAATTTTTTATTCTAATTTCTCTCCTTTTACTTTTATAGCTTAAACTTACTTTGACTTTTAATGTGTATTAAATACCAATCCTATTTCAATTCTTTCTCAATTATAAAAAAACCAACTGAAATTATGCTTTTTAATCTTTGAAGATTATTTTTTAATTTTTTAACACGTTCAAGTGGTCCTGAAACTGCGATAATTTCTAAACATTTTTCAAACTCTAAATGAACGTGTAAGGTAGAGATAATGATATCGTGAAAGTGATGTTGTATATCAGTTTTTAATATTTCATCTGTTTGTTGAATATTTGCATAAATAGGTCTTGAACCATAATCGTGGTTATGATAATCATAATCATGATCTATAACATGAGAATGTACTTTTAATTCATCTTCTTCTTTTATATCCACATGATTTTCTTTAGGCTCGAAATGTTTATGCGTCATTATTAGAGAGATACAACCCACAACGTTTCCAGAGGGTATGGATATATTTTCTTCACTTATCATTAGTGCTTTCATTGCTTTTCTGATTGCATCTGATCTAGAGATATTAAGGGTCTTTCTAAATAACTCAAACTCGTTATATAATTCTTTGGGAAGAGAAATTGTAAAACGTTTATATTCCTCCATATTTCGTAAAATATTTTTTTGTTGCTGAGACTTAATATTGAATTAATTTTAAAAAAGATAATGGTTAGAACATTCAATTTCTCAAACTTTTATATACTATCTTGTAATCATTATTAATATAAATTTTTGTATATATTCCTATTTAGCGATCAGAATAGCAACCGGTACAGAAGCCTCACGCCATTGAGCAATTTTACCAGAATATTCTAAATCTAACTTTACCCGACCATGATCTCCTAAAATTATCATTAAAGAATTAGGTCTTAGTTGTTTATAATTTCCTAAAATCCATTTATCGGTGCGTAAAATCAATTTTTCGATTAAATCTTCGGGGGTTCTTTGCTTTAAAGCTTGTTGCTGTTTATGTAAATTTTCAAAATCTAAATAATGCATCCATGAGACATCATACTTATTGATTGTCTTAGCGCTTTCAATCCACGTTGCCATGTCAGTATCTTTAGCAACCGAATATGTGCCACCATCATATCTGACCAAATCTTTTTTCCTTCCAATAAAACATGATTTCTTTCCATTATTATTAAGAAATCGCAATAAATGAAATCCATTTGGTTCTTTTTCGAATCCACCATATAAAATCTGATGTAAAACTCCTAAAGTATAGGGATTTTTAGTAGATAACAATAACATCATTTGTGATTGCCTTATCATGAATTCGGGTTTATGAAATGTGAGCTCAAACAAACCAAAGTTGTCTATAAGAATTATAACGATTCTTTCAATTTTCTGATATAACTCAATAATAGAATCAACTGGTTCTGGAATGGTATCGAGAGGAGGGTTAATACCCAATAATTTTATCAATGTAGCGGGCAATTGGTTTAAATAACATTTAATTGTTTGGAGTTCACTCATAATAGTGTCCTAAAATTATTAGTTTAATTTAACATTATTAGATAATAATACTTATATAATTAACATAAAAGAATTAGAATTTATTTTTTTAGTATTAACAATTTATTCAAATAGCCATCCAAGATAATATAATCATAATTCATAAGAAAGTGTAAGAATAGATGAAATCATTATATATTGATGCTTCTAATTCAGGAATTTCTGGGGATATGTTTTTAGCTTCGCTCTTAGAATTGATATCTAACCCTAAGCAAATAATAAATGAACTTGTAGAACTTAAAGATTATTTGAAGGGAGTTAAGAAACTAGAGATAGATCTGGTAAAAGTTAAGAGAAGTGGGATAATGGTTAATCAACTTAAATTAAATATTGAAGAAAATAGACACCAAAGGTCCTCTAAGAGTTTAAAAGTTGCATTACAAGAGTTTTTAAGTGAAAAAAAGTATTCGGAATCAGCAAAAAGTTATGCTCTTAACGTCTTAGAAACATTATTCCAAGCAGAAGCAGAAGTACATGATATTTTAATAGAAAATATGCATATTCATGAATTAAGTTCTGTGGATACATTAATAGACATTTTGGGGGTTACTAAAGCTTTAGATAAATTGGGATGTTTTAAGAAAGATTTTAAAATTTATTGTAGCAAATTACCATTAGGAGCAGGAAAAGTTAAAACTGCTCATGGAATCCTAGCAATTCCCGCACCTGCCACTGTAAAAATTCTAGAACAATCAGAGTTGGTTGTTGTAAATGGTCCTATCGAAAGTGAGTTAGTAACGCCTACTGGAGCTGCTTTACTCGTCAATTTAAATCCCACTTACTTGGTTTATCCTAATGAAATGGTACTTGAAAATGTTGTATATAGTACTGGAGAGAAAGAATTCAAGGATTTTTTAAATATATTACGAATTTTCTATGGTGAAAGCTCCTATCTCGAAACCAAATCTCTTCACAGTCCTCTTCAGAAATACATTGAGGAAATTACTATTTTAGAGACGGATGTGGATGATGTATCTGGAGAACTCATTGGAAATTTTATTAAAACTTTAGAAACTAAACAAGTTCTTGATATTCAAGTTATACAAAGCATTACCAAAAAAAATAGACCAAGCTACGTGATTAAAGTACTCTGTCGTCCTGAAAACAGTTTTGAAATAATTGAAACTATAATAAGTGAATTAGGTACTCTCGGAGTAAGATTTAACACCATAAAAAGAGTCTGTATTGATAGAGAAATCATTAATACAAAAATTCAAATTAATAACTATGAATATGAAATAAGATATAAAGTCTCTTACTTTCATACAGAAAAAGGCAAGAAAGTAGTTAATATAAAACCTGAATTTGAAGATCTTAAAAAAATTAGCATGTTAACTGAACGTCCAGTAAAAGAAATTCTTATTTATGCTCAAAATAAACTTAAGAATTTATATGAAAATTATAAAATTTAGATTTAAAAAAAATTAAAAAAAAGGAAAGATTTTGGATATTTCTTCAGTATTTCATCTCAATTTAGTATTTGTCAATATTAAATTTATGTAATAAATATTCATCCTCTGTCATTTCTTTTGAAAATTCTTTTAATCGAGAAATCTCTTTTTTTATCTCTTTTTCTTTTCTTAGTTTTCCTAATTCGCGAAAGATATTTGCTGCTTCGCTGAATGATTTGATACATTCATCATAATTACCTGAAACCTCAAGATCCTCTGCTAGAAATACTAGACTTTCAGCTATATCCAACTTTTTACCCAATTTCTTTTGAATCTTTAGAGATTGATAAGAATATTTTAAACCTAATGGGTATTCTTTAAATTTAGTATAAGTTCTTCCTAAAGCTCTAAGAACCATTGCTTCTTCGTTTTGAAGATTATTTTCTTGACAATGTTTTAATATTTTATTAAGAAAATCAATTAACTCTTCTTTCTTAACTGCTTTTGTGCGTTCAATTTGATTTATAGCTTTTTCATAACTTTCTATTGTATTGAGTATATCGCCACTCTCAAAAAATTCTTTTGACCTTTCAAAATCCTCAACGGTTGCGACCATAGGTCTCAACTACTTAGTACACGATTTTTTTCTGTAGATTTTATAAAGAATTAGTATCAAATGATCTATATCGATCTACATATTTATATTTTCCTATTATTCGAAAATATGTGTTTTATATCTGAAAATGTTTCGAAACTCTATTTTTAAGAAATAAGGAATAGTTCTTAGGAACTTATGGTCTAATTTTTAATTAAGCTATAGCTGGGCTTTAAGTAAATTTGTTCAAATATTCGTTTATACAAATTCCAAAATATGAAAATTATTCAGATTTATATATATATGAAATTTTTCATTTAATTTTACTAAAAAGATTCTAAAAACCCCTTCAGATTACATATTAAAACAAAAACTTTAAACCAATCCCGACAACAATGTACATAGATTTAATATAATGTTTATACTCTTAAAAAATATTAAATAGAATGATATAATTAATATAATGATTGAATTATGAGAGAGCCAAGAAATATATTTATTATTCCTTTAATAGCAGGAATTTTAGTGGTAATATCCCTTTTTACGCCAGCAACTTATATGAACTTTTCTGGATTAAAAGATTATCATTGGTTATGGGGTTTGTATATTTTGGATACACCAACTCTTCATGCCAGAGGATTTCTAGGGACTATACACCCCTCATATATTAGTACAATTCTTATTGGAATAGGTGGAATTGTTTCTATAATATATGCCATTAAACTTCGATTAGGACGAAAAGAATTCAAAAATATGAGAGATATCACAATATTTGCTATTTTACTCATCATTACCGGCGAAATCTTATGGCTAATATTAGTCCCCTTGCTCTTTCCAACAGTGGAATTATTAGGTCCTGTTATTCCAGGTGATATATTATCATTTTGGAGATTTCATTATGGAGCAGACATGCAACTACACTATGTTGGTTTTGGAATTATTGGAGGGATTATAGCAGTGGTATTGAGTTTTATTACTATAGGTGTAACCCATCATTATTCAAAGGGAGAACTAATTACAATCCCAGAAAAAGTAAAAATCCCCGAAAAAATTCCTAAAATAGAAAAACCAATACTACCCACTAAAACTGTGAACCCTATAGAACCAACTAAATTGAATTATTGCCCAGCATGTGGAAAAAAAATTGAAGTTCCTGATGCAAATTTTTGCACAGAATGTGGGCACCAATTTATTTAAAGGTATAATTATTGTAAAAAAAAAAATGGAATTTAGATTAAACCAAGCGGTAAAAAGATACATAAAGCAACTATTCCAATAGCGTATATTATACCAACAATTTTTATCTTATCCTTTAATTCAGGCTTATCATATACGTAGAATGCACCAACAAAGAAATAGAAGTATCCTATAAAAAAAATTGGCACTAAACCTATTCCATAAGTCCAATTCCACCATGGATATACCCAAATAAGATAATTACCCAAGTTGAGGAAAACTTCTACGATCAAGCAGAATAATGAAAAACCAATTGCCATTGCCCAACGATTTGGAATTCCAAATATTTTTTTATCCTTATCTTCTGGTAAAAACTTGGCAAATATAATTCCAGCAATAGAAAACATGAAAGCTATCTCTATATTCCACCCAATTAATATAATATAAGCGCTCGCACCGGGAGTAGTCCAAAATGCAGAATAATTTGTAAAGGCAAAAATTAGCGCATTCCAAATTTCATTTATCAAATCAAGCCCTAGTATTGTTAATCCAGCGAATATTGTACTCCAATCTTTTGTTTCTCTCGCTTTTTTGATCTCAACTCCGTAGATATATAACACAATCGCAAGTAGAGGGATTATATACCACCCATGTTCGGGATTTAAAACCCGTAATTTTGACCAAGCTTCTAATGAAGCTGGAGTAGGAGTCATTTATTTCAACCTTTTTTTATCTAATTTTTAAAATAGAATTTTTATTTATGGAAGATTTCATTTTTGAAATATTTATAGTTTTTTCTGATATTAATTTCACTTTGCTGTATAATGAAGAGCTTCAGCAAAATATAATGAAGTAATAAATTTTACCTATTAACAATAATAATCAACTAGATTTATTTGCTATTAAGGCAGCAGAAGCGCCCGCTCCAAACCCATTATCAATATTGACAACTGTCAGCCCCGGGGAACAGGACTGCAACATAGTTGTTAAAGCCCCTATACCTTTTTCTCCTAATCCATATCCGCTGGATACGGGGACTCCGATAACAGGTATATCAACAAGTGCAGCAACAACCCCGGGTAAAGTACCTTCCATTCCTGCACACACAATAATGACGTGAACTCCCTTCTTTATCATTTCACTGAGAGGAGAAAAAATTCGATGGATGCCTGCAATTCCTAAATCATAGCTGGTGATTACAGAACACCCCATTGATTCCGCAATTACTTTTGCTTCTTCTGCAACTGGTATATCTGAACTTCCAGCAGTTATAATCCCCACAATTCCTTCTTTTTGCTCAAATTCAAAATCCTTTTCCTTAATAATGATAATTTTAGCTAATTCATTAACTTTTAAAACATAATTATCACTATTATGGTATTCTTTTTTTAAGAATTGGATTTGTTCTTCATTGAACCTTGAGATTATGGTAAACTTTTTAGTTTTTAAAAAACGTTTGGCAATATTAGAAACCATTTGAGGAGTTTTATTTTCAGCATATATGACTTCAACAACTCCAGTACGAGTTTTTCTAAATATATCAAGTTTAGCTAAATCTCCAACTTCCTCAATAATATTCGCCTTTAAAAATTTTTCTGCGTCTTCTACCGAGCATTTTTTTTCTAATAATTTAGTCAAGATCTCTCTGATATTATCCATAATACACACCTAGTCAAAAGGTTTCAATCTTTTAATAATTAATTTAATTAGCGATTTTATTAATTTTACCAAAATGAATCCAAAAATTCTCTTTAATCTTGCATAAAAATAACCAGTTAATATTTTTAAAGAGTTGAAAAAGAAACTTTGAAGTCCAAAATAGTCTTGAGTTAAGGAAATTTGACCATTTAACAGATCAGGTTTAAAAATATCCCCATTTAGGTTAGGAGGTCTACCATATGATTTTACCTTTTTCCAATCCGAGTCATTGTAATCCACCGTTTTCCAATCATTATTATTTAAACCACCAGTTTTAGAACATATCCAAGTCTGATGAGTATAAATTTCTTGAATTGTATTATCGTTTAAAAGAATTTGTCCAAAAAGATTTATTGCTCCTTTAAATCCTTCATAGTTGTAAGCTTCAATACTTATAATGTTCGCTCCAACTTTAAGATACTCCGTTATATCAAAAATTTTAATTCGATTGTAAATCGGGAGAATTGATAAAGAAAACCGACCAAATACCTCCCCAACATACTTAGAATTTAAATAAATTTTCATGTGATTAGAGGCAGTTCCTTGCAACACTGCTTTTTTAACTGAATCGTTTATTAAAAAGACGTTCCGGAAAAATCTTGGCTGTAGCGGACACAGTTTTTCATTAACCCATATCCATTCAGATTTTATATATGGATCTTCGAAAGAAATACCCTGATTTAATTGCTCTATTTTTTCATGATAACATTTGATAATAAAATCGAATAGCTTTAAATTAAAATCTAAACAAGGTCGCTTGGCAGCTCGCAACCATAATCTCTCATATTTAAGTTTCAGATAATTAAATCTATCCTTAATATAGTTTAAGTTTGATATAATATCTGTAATCTCTTCTTTTCTTGGATTAGATTTATTTAACATCTTTGATGTATTTTCGGATATTTCTATCTTCTCTTTAAGATATTTAGCTAATTCAGCACTAAATTCTATGTATTTAAAATTTTCAAGTTCGAATTTTATAAACGGTTTGAGTTGAGCAGAGAGATTTAGACATTCTTCTCCTATTAAACCGAGCCTTTTATAATTTTTACAAGATGATTTATATTTTTTAGAAGGAAAAGGATGTTTAAATAGATAGGTATAAAAAAGTGATGGTAGTAAGATCCCAATTTTGTAATATAATGATGTTGATTGACTTAATTGACTAAACATCTTATTAAATATATTTAAATAACTATCTTGAAGGCCATAAAAAAGAAATCCAAAATTCATTATAAATTGGTCATAATTAAAATTTAAACAGTTCCAGGATGATGAACCAGTTAACAATGCTCCAAAAATCTCATTTTCTCTCAATGAATAATAACGAAAATCTCCCCAAGTGCTTGTTAAAACTCCCAAACATCCATCTCTTCTATGTTCATAAGCAGTTTTTATTAAATTAATTATGTTTTCACTAGAATTTATGTTATCAGGAAAATGCCTTTGCCAATTAAGCATTGAAGGGCTAACTATAACTTGAAATCCAGCTTCTAATAATTTCTCTACTTTAGGATATTTCTTTTTAGGTTTATAATCCCAAAACATTATAATAATATCCTTATTCAAATTGTGTAAAATCTCACTATCATTTGTTACAATATCATGATACACGATTATGCGTTCTTTGTCGCAATCTTTAGCAATTTTATAGATCTTTTCATATACATTTATATACGCTTGGCTTTTTCCTATTTGATTTATAAGTTTCCTTGAACGATATTTTCCAAAATCAAAACTTTCATCACACCCAATATGGAAATATTTAGTTGTGAAAGCATTACTTAACTCCGATATAAAGTCATTTAAAAATTCAAAAACTTTCTTATTGGAAATATTAAAACATTGAGCTCCAGGATACTCTCCAAGGTCTTCATATTCCTTATGACTTAAGATATTATCTACATGACCTAGGCATTCAAATATAGGAACAAAATCAACATATCTCTCTTTAGCATAATTATCGATTTCTTGAATTTCTTTTTTTGTTAAAGCACCCCGATTCTTACCAATAATAGGATGTTTTGGATGTGAAAACATATCTTCGATATATAAACAGTAAAAATTCATTTTATAATGGCTAAGAATGGTTATATATCTCTTTGCAAATTCAACGGAAATTGACTGACCTCGAGATATATCTTGTGCAACTCCTCTTATCCCTAAATCTGGTTTATCTCTAACTTTTATTTTTGGTAAAAGAATTTCATTAACATTTTCTTTAGGTAGATTTAATGAATTCGATTGAGTTAGAAAACCATTTTTTAATAATTGAATGAGAGTTTGAAGCCCGTAAAATAACCCCCTTCCATGAATACTATAAATTAATATGAAATTTTTTTCAATTTCAAGATTATATCCTTCTTCGTTTTTTATATCAAGTAAGCTATTAATTAATGTCTCATTTAGGATAGTGTCCATAAAATTGTCTGGCTCCTCTAAAGTTCTCTTGATTCTTATCCCAGTGAATAATTTCAATGATTCATTTAAATCATTTACATAAAAATCTGGGTTAATAACATTGAGGAATTGGATATTACATTGAGAATTAAATACAAATCCTCTATTCCCATTAAACTCTGTAATTTCTTTTGGTGCTGGAAGTAAAATTGGATAATTGATTTCTTGCTTTTTACTCATATCAAGCTTATTTATAACTAAGGCTTTTAACTGCATTTTCTTTTGATTTAATTTTTAATCTTGATTTTTTAACAATTATTCATAAAAAGTATTAACTTATCAAAACTTTTTTGATATTGAAAATTATAATTAATTGATATTTTAATTATAAACCCTAATTAAAAGAGAGATAAATAATGAAGATAGAATATACTTCCTATAAGGATGTGGATTTAAAAGGAAAAAAAGTATTAATGCGCGTAGATATCAATTCTAATATTGATTTAGAAAAAATGGAAATAAGAGATTCTCCAAGAATTCGAGCATTGGTTCCTGCTTTAGAAGATTTAAGAGAAAGTGCTGTGATAATTATGGCACACCAATCTCGGCCTGGAGAGAAAGATTTTATTAACTTAGATCTTCATGCTAAGGAAATTGAAAAAGAGTTAAGACGCCCTGTAAAATTTGTTGAAGATATTTTCGGTGAAAAAGCAATACAAGCAATTAAAGAATTAAAACCAGGAGAAATACTTGTTTTAAATAATGTTCGAAAATGGGATGGAGAAATGGCAAAATATCCAAGCTTTTCAGATGCGGAAAACACTGAAATGGTTAAAACCCTTTTTCCATTGGTAGATTATGTTATTGTTGATGCTTTTGGTGCTGCCCATCGTGCCCATGTTTCAATTGTAGGATGGCCTAAAATGCTAGCTGGACCAATTACAGATAAAGAATTAAATGCACTAAAGAAAATAATAGATGTACCAGAAAAACCTATGGCTATGCTTATTGGAGGTGCGAAAGCAATTGATAAATTTAAAGCGATGAAATATAATTTTGATAACGAAAAATTAGATTATGCCTTGTGTTCTGGATTAACAGCAATCTTAATTTTTGAAGCACTTGGAAAAAATATGGGAGACCCAAATCATAAAATTATCGCTAAAGATCTAGAGGAATACAAAGATATGATAAAAGAAACCTATGAAAAGTATAAAGATAAAATAATTCTTCCTGAAGATTTAGTTATCAATGAGAATGGAAAAAGGAAGATAATAAATGTCAACGAAGCTGGAAAATATAATGCAACAACAGGAGATATTGGCCCAAAAACCATAAAAGATTTTGAAAAAATTATGATGAAATGCAAAACAATCGTAGCGAATGGACCTCCAGGAATTTTTGAGCAGGAGGTATTTAGAGAAGCGACCAATGAAATGGTTGAAACTATGGTTAAAGCAACAAAGAAAAATAAAGCTCTTACTATTATTGGTGGTGGTGAAATGGGGGCAGCAGCTTCTATGGCTGGAAAAGCTGATGAAGTATCCTTTATTTCTACTGCGGGGGGAGCAATGCTAGAGATTCTTTCAGGAAAAGATCTCCCTATGATCAGAGCTTTAAGGGAAAAAAAAGTTTAAATATCTATTAATAATTTTTTATTACTTTTTTTGAAATATGAATAAAAGGAATTTACTAAAATTCTAATAAAAAATATCTTATCTAATACTTATTCTTTTTTTAAGATAAAAAATAATGCACCTAATTCACCAGTAATGGGAATATTCTCCGAAATTAACTCATACTTTTGATTATAAATGCCTAAGAGTTTGAATCCTCCTATAATCACAAAATTTTTAAATTCATCAAATAACCATAAACGAAGTTCATGGGCTTCCTCTACCACCCACTTTTTATTATTATCATTGACAAACATTTGAAAATCAACATAACGTATTCGATGTTCGACATCATAACGATTTATCACCCATGAAAGTTTTAATTCTATATCTCCTTCTTTTGCATACCAGATATCATCTATTTTTCTTTCATTCTTTAAATCATCGCATTTACAGCTAAGTTCAATAATATATAGCCCTCCTTTTTTTAGAGATTTACCCATAGACTTGAAGTGTGAAATTATATCTTCTTCACGAGTCAAGTATCCTAAACTATTTATACAGATTATTGCACCATCAAATTTTGTATCAAATTCTATATTCTTCATATCACCCACCATAACATTAGATTTTTCGGGTAATAAACCTGCTTTTTTTAAGCGTTCCGCTGAATAAAATACCATAGCTTCACTCAAATCATATCCAAAAGTATAATATCCATATCGGGTTAACTCTTCCAGGAGCATCCCTGGTCCACATGCTGGTTCTAGTATCCTTTTAACATTAATGTCTGAATATTGTTGAAAACACTTTTGAAAAAATTCTATATCAGTTTTCATGCATCTTCTAAATGCTATATCATAATATTTTGGAAAATGATAAAATTTGTATATCTCCTTTTCTTCTAATAAAGAATACGTATTAATGTCATTACTTTCAGTTAGTTGAATAGTACTGTATATTTGCTGACTTTCCTTATTAGATGTAATCATATTGCCCTCTTCGTTAGTATGTTCCATCCTATTTTCTACCTCAATTTTTTAATTTAATAGTCATTTGAAATTCATTTTTTGATTTTTAGATTTATAAAAATAATTTGCATTTTTTAATTGCATTTTTTAAATTATTATATTTTATTAAAAAGTAATTTTTTTCCCCTGTTTTTTAAGAATAAATTAAGTAGATACTAGAATTTAAAGTTTTTCTTTTATCTACTGTATTAAATTAAAGTTTTCGTAATAAATTTTTATTAGTTGAAACGTTTATCCCATCTATGATTAATATACTTTTTGAAGAAGCTTCTAGGCTCTTTTTGCTATAATTCTCAAAACCCTGAATGAATCAGCAATTGGAGAATTAATATTTTTCATTAAACTATTAGAAGAAATTCTAAGTAGAAAAGTTATTTTGATTAATCACGCTTCAAATTTTTGTTAATAATTTATATTCTTGAAAAAACAGTAATATATAGAAATCTAATTAAAATACTTAAATGTAATGATTTTAAGGAGGTAAACTATACAATGGCTATAATTTTTTATTTTTACTGGGATTGGATATATTCTGTTTGGGGATGGCTCTTTTTCATTCTGCCCGTAGCAGCTTATATCTTTTTAATTATAGGATGTTCAGAGTTAAAAAAAGATGA
>JBHLPZ010000003.1:0-9696 GCA_048885325.1 Candidatus Odinarchaeota archaeon | reverse complement strand
GATTCAATGGATAATAGGTATCCTTTTCCTTGTAGCAGCAATATTAATTCTTGTTAACACTATTTTAATAAAACGAGTTTTTATGATTATTTTTGCTGCTATCCTTTTGAGCTATTTCACCCTCAGTCTTCTAAGCTTAACACCTATAATTTAATCATAAATCTTTTTTTTTTTTATTTTCTTGTACTTTCCGATTTAAGAATTAAGATAAATGTTTTACATTGTGAAACCAGTGGATTAATAAAATATTTATTTTTTAATAAAATAAATTACATATTGGTAATTTCAATAGTTATCAGATTTAAAAATAAAAAAAGGGCCCGTGGTCTAGCCTGGTATGACGTCCGCTTGACGTGCGGAAGGTCGTGTGTTCAAATCACGCCGGGCCCATTATAAAAGAAAAGTTTTGAGAACAATATGCCAATAAGAATTCGCTGGAGAACGAAAGAGTATATTCAATTTGCGTTTCTGATTTTTGGAGCTTGTGGCTTTTTTCAAATTCTATTCATTTTTATTGCGCAATATTTACTAAGTGTTGGAAGTTATTATGTTGTAATTTTAATTCCGATTGGAGCAACTGTTGCTTTATATTTTGGAGCAATAATAATCTTTGAGGCATACGCACAAATAGAAAGAAAGCAAAAGTTGAAAACACGATTTCAAAAATCAAGAGTCTATTCATCAACTCTTAAGAGAATATTAAATTTTCCAATTGTAAGACCGCTACTTATTATGTTCTTATTTTTTACAATCTTCTTCTTTATTTCTTATTACATTTGTCTTATCTATTTAGATAATACGTTCTCATTTTTAATAGCAGAAAACTTTTCCGCCTTTATATGTTTGTTGATAGCAAATCTCATTGAAAAAAGATATGGAAAGGTAAAAAGATATTAAGATTTTAATATATTTTAATGTTTAAAAGCTATATTATCCTTAGTTTATACTCTATTTACAACCTAATAAATTAATATCAAAATTGTTAATATTTATATAAATCAATATTCATAATCTTAATAGAGATTAATTTAATTAAATAATCGATTCTAAATATGGCTAAACTTCAAGTTCGCTGCCCTACTTGTTCAAAAAACAATTTTATAGAAGTTTCTGATGATGAAGTTAAAAAAGCCGTGCGAGGACTATTTACAGTAAACATTGAAGAGGGTATCGTTTGTGAACATTCGTTTGTTGCTTATGTTGACAAAAATTTTGTTGTAAGAGATACATTTAAAGCTGATTTTCAAATAGAACTCCCAGAAGCAATTTCTGAAGAAATAACTGAAGTTGATAAGGATATTTCAGACTTATTTGAAATTGATTTAATCAAATTAAATTTAACAGCTTCAGTATTAGGTTATGTATTACGGGCAATGATCTATAAAAAGAAAATCATTATAATTTCTGATCAGGCTTATATGTTTAACCAAATTTCAAACTTTTTCGATTACTTAACGCAAAACACATTTAATATTGATCTTACTGTAATTACTGAAGAGGACTATAAAAGTCAAACTTTCGGCGACCATTTTGCGTTTAAAAGTCGGGAATTAATTAATGATTTTGATAGTAAAATTCAATCCACCAAATTAAATGTAGAAAAGACAATAATTCAAAAATTTCTAAGTGAGTATGATCCATTAACTAGTTTAATTATCCTAAAAAATGAAATCAAAAAGGCTTTCGAATTATCTGAAACTATAAAAAATGTTATTAGTAAAATAAAAAAGAGTCAAAAAATCAATTCAAAAAAGATGATAAGTGAACTGGAAAAAAAGCATGATATTAAAATATCAATTGCTTATTTATATTATTTATATGAAATTGTAGAAAATTTTTTTGAAATAAAAGTCCCAAAATCCTCAGACATTTCAAATTTTCTTAGTACTTTATAAATTTAAAAATTTTTAAAAAAATTTCTAAAATGAAAATTTTAATTCTATTTTTTTCTATGGGGGGACGGACAAAAGCTGTTGCAAAAAGCATAGCAGAAAGACTTAATGCATCAGAAATCACCATTGAGGAATTCAAGTATACTAAGAAGCTTAAAGATTTCTTGTCTGAACAACAAGAAATATTTAAGGGAGACCTGTCAAATTTCAATTATAACGAAGATGTAATTGATCTTAAACCTTATGATTTCATTTTTTTTGGAACTCCGACATATGGAGGGCTTCCAGCAGCTATATTTAATGGTTATTTAAAACATGTTCAAAATATTCAAGGGAAGAATTTTATAATCTTTTCCACATGTAGATTCAGTTCGGGAAAGATATTTGAAAAAATGCAAGCTGAAATTGAAAAGAAAGGAGGAATAGTGGTAAATAAGAGAGCGTTTAAGGGTTTATTTAAAATTAACGTGGCAGAAATCAATAAATTCGCTGAAGAATTAAACCAAGAGTTAACCTAAATAAAAATTTCGTTAAAATCATAGCATTTTTGTTTTTATCCTACTAATTCATGAATTGATCGTGAAAGGTGGATTTCACGCTAATTTATGTATACCATAGTATCACTCTAATGATATTTAGGGATTATAAAAAAAAGTGCTTCATTATTACCTAAATTAACATTTATTTTTAAAATGCGTCGTCCGGGATTCGAACCCGGGTCCCACGCGTGGCAGGCGTGAATTCTACCACTATACTAACGACGCTTTCCTATTAAATGCTTTAGAAAAACAAATAGTATGTAATTCTTAATATACTAAAAAATTAAAATTTATTGATTTGCGAAAAGGAAAAAAATTCATTTAAATTAAACTCCTAATTCAAATATTACATCAACTGGTTTGGTAATACCTAATTTTCTTGCATATTTTCGAATATAATTATTTCTATGGTGTTTAATTACATCTGAGATTATTAAAGTTGGGATGTATGGGATTATCATGAAAAACGGAAATGGAATAAAGATTGCCAGCAATATTGGAAACAAATCTCCTATACCAGCAGTTTCTACAAGAAAAATTGTAATAAATTCAAAATATGAGAATATTACAGATACACCAGCATATCCTTTTAAAAATTGTCCATACCATCTACCAACAGAACGTATTTCAGGAGGATTACTAGTTTTATTAAGGTAATTTTTATTTGAATATAGGATACCAGAATCTTTTATAAACCACGTAGTTGAGAAGAGTATAGTAGCAATAGTAAATGTAAATACCAATAGTACTACAAAAGTTTTAGCATAATCATCTTGACTATCAGGAATCCCCCCTGTTGATAGTCTCACGATAGTAGGATTAAGTAAGAATAATGAGAAATTAATAGCCATTAATGCTGAAAATAATCCTGCAGAAAAGAATTTAAATTTTTTAAATTCTGGTTTATTATAAATACCATAATCTGCTCTAGATCTAAATATTCTTTTATGGAAGTAGAGAAAAAGAGGTGAAAAACCATAACCGCCAATAAATAGTCCAATTATTGAGGCTAATGGTAAGAATACAATAGCAATTAAAGCAGTTTCAATTCCCATATCAGAAATTGGGAGAAACTTAGTTAAATCATCTCCTTTACCTGTCAGCAAAGATAATGAAATAGAGATGCCAATCCAAAAAATGCAATATATCGCAAAATAAATTAAAGCTCTTCTATATTTAATGATCTTCATTTTAATTTCGTTATGAGATATTTTTATATATTATAAGTATAATGATAGTTAGATGTTTTAAATTAGTGCTAAAAGAAATTAGGTCAGTGGTAAAAATCTATATCGTTTCTAATATTAGTTGAGTGATTTTATCGAATATATAATCGACATTTTCCCCGATTTTCGAAGAACATTCTATATATTCTAAGAATTTATTTTTTTCTGCGAAAATTCTACCCTCATTTTCAGAAACTGCTCTATTTTCCTGAAGGTCTAATTTGCTTGCTACCAAAATCGTTGATACTTTTTGATTATGCGTTTTATTTGCTTCATCAAAAACAGATAACCAGCCTGTTAAATTCTTAAATGTATTATATCGAGTAATATCATACATAAAGATTGTTCCCTGTGCGGCAAGAATAGCACTTGGTAATAAAAATCTAAACTTTTCTTCTCCAGCAAAATCCCAAATGTGGAGTTTTATCAGTTTTTTACTCATTTCTAGCTTTTTTAAATAGAAATCCATGCCAAGAGTCGTTATATAAGTTTCTTTAAAAACACCGGAGAGATAACGATGCGTTAATGTTGTTTTTCCAACACCAGCATCGCCAATTATTACGATCTTAAACTTATATTCATCCATTTCTTTTTACTCATCCACTTTAATGATTTTAAAATTGAGTGAGTTCTGAAACAATTTGATGTAATTCTTGAGATTCGATAAATTTCTCTAATTCTTGAATATTATTAGGAACTCCTGTTCGAACTCCTACTTCCATAGCCTCTAATGAAGACATTGCAGTTGCTAATTTAATCATTTTATCTAAAGAAACCCCAGATAATATAGAAACTAATATACCACTTATAAAAGCATCTCCGGCCCCTGTTGTATCTTTAATATCAACATTATAAACTCCACTTTTAATAACTTTTTTACCATCAGTCAATAAGGAGCCTTTAGCACCATCAGTAATTGATACTAACTTTGGACCCATTTGAAAAATTTTTCTAAGGCTATAATAGCTATCAGATTCATTTGTAAATTCTTGTGCTTCTTCAGCATTCATCGAGACGATATCTGAATTTGATATTAATTTTTTTGCCCATATTGGATTGTTTTTAATGATAGACATACTGGGTGCAGCAAAAACTCTTCCTCCCTTCTCTTTTGTGAGTGAGATTGCTTTATTAATTGCTTGACACCCATTTTCAGAAGTTAGAGAACTCCACCCAAAAGCTTTAATCCCTTCAAACTGTTCTTCTCTTACATCATCCGGAGTAAGTAAATTATTTGCTCCCTTGTAAGCTAAAATACTCCTATCCTTTCCCCATTCAGTCTTCAAAATTAATGAAAAAGCAGTATTATCTTTATCTGTTTGTTTAATATTTGAAATATCAACCCCTCTCTTTTTTAAATCTTCTAAGCAGATTTGAGCAGAAAAATCATTCCCTAAAACACCTATATAAGCCGATTTTAATCCTAACATCGAACAATCTGCTGCAATATTAGCACCTGAACCTCCCGGCACAATTCGCATATGTTCTACATTCAATTTACGACTATACTCAATTGCCGTATATTTTTTTACTATCTCCTTTTCAAATAATTCAAATCTGAGAATATCTTTAACAGAGATAATGCAATCAAGAGTACAGCTGCCAATTGAAATTAAATCATAATTATTGGTCATAAATAACACAAAATATTAATAATTGAATTAAAGAATAAGTTAAAAATAGTATTTAATCTTAAATAAATTTACTTCAAAAAGTATAAGAAAAAGTTTGTATTAATCTTTTGATTTCAATTTTCGTAATTCTTCTTCTAACTCTTTTACTTTGCCGTCTGGCTCCGCTACTGAAGGCAAAGCTCCACCAATCTCAGCGCCTATTTCCGCATCTATTTCTCCTAATACTTCCTTAACATCACCATCCGTAACTGCTGTATCAACCATAACCTCATTTATACCATCAGAGGTGATCTCTTCTGTTACATTAAAATCTTCTATATCTACTCCAATCTGGGTCATTAATTCTGTAAGTTCTGGAATAGATAATTGATTTTTTAATGCGCCTAAACTTTGTGCAATTCCATGCATGATATCGGCAACATCTTTAACTGCTGTTGCTTGTTCTAATTTAAATACCATACCCTCAAGGTTTGTTCTAAAATGGTCAATTGCACGAGCCTGTTTTTTTACTTGGAGATAATTGCGTGCATGAAATGCAGACCCATCCATATCACCAGCCTTTCGAAGATTTACAGCTTTATCTCGTGCTAATTTAGCTGTCATTTCCATTTTTTTAGTCTGCCTCATTAATCGTTTATTGAAAACCTTCAATCTAACTGTTGCAGAACGAACTGTATCCTTTCTACGACCTCCAGACAGCCAATTCGATAGATCTTTAAGAAAACCCATTTTAATTCAATCTCATTTTGATTTTTCGTTATTTTATATTATATAAAAAAATTCGAGATTATATAATTTTTTGTAGACCAATTATTACTTCAGATATTTGGGAAGATACTACAAAAAAAATAAGAACTATGTAGAATCTATATCACTAAAAAGAAAATTTGAAATATATTTTATTTAATACTTAATATAAGGAAAGATATGGTATTAGATTAATTTAAATAACAATTGAAATATTATACAATAAAATAAGCTAAAAATAAGAGGTTATTACTATCTCATCAGTAGACTCAAAATTATATAATTATGCCGTTCAAGAAGCAAATGATGCCGTAAAATTCGATGAAGCAGGTAGATATAGACAAGCTATAAACAAGTATCAACGAGCGGCTGAAATTCTTATTCAATTTGTCAAATATAATAAGAATCCTATGATGATAAGAAAATGCCAAGATCAAATTGAACAGTATGTTAATCGCGCCCTAGTTCTAAAAGCTCATTTAAGCGGTCCGCGAGCACGAAGATCAGCTCCAGTTGTAAGCTCAAGTGAGCCAAAAGGAGAAGGAGAGGCGGCAGTTGCTGTGTCTTCAGAAGAACAAGAATTAATGGATTCCATTTCGGGCACAATTTTAACAGAATCACCAAATGTGAAATGGAAAGATATTGCTGGCTTGAAAGATTGTAAACAAGCTGTAAGAGAAGCCATAGTGTTACCAATTATGAAACCACAATTATTCACTGGTGCTAGGAAACCATGGTCGGGGATTTTGCTATTTGGTCCTCCTGGATGTGGAAAGACTCTGTTAGCTAAAGCAGCAGCAACTGAATGTAAAGCAACATTTTTCAGCGTTTCATCTGCAGATTTATTAAGTAAATGGTTAGGTGAAAGTGAAAAATTAATTTCTTCCCTATTTAAATTGGCGCGAATAAAAGCACCAAGTTTAATTTTTATGGATGAAATCGATTCTGTAACAACAACCAGAGGAAGTGGTCATGAGGGAGGAGGAGAAAGGAGAGTAAAAACACAGTTACTCCAAGAAATTCAAGGAGTTAAATCCACTCATGATAAACCTTTACTTGTTCTTGGAGCAACAAATCGTCCATGGGATATTGATATTGCTATGTTGAGTCGATTTGAAAAAAAAGTATATGTACCACTTCCAGACCAGGTAGCACGAGCAGGTATATTTAAGATTCATACTGCTGGTGTTAATTCCTCCTTAACAGAAGAGGATTTCATTGAATTAGCGGTTCGAAGTGAAGGATACTCAGGCCGTGATATTTCTAATGTATGTCGAGAAGTAATAATGATTCCTGTTCGAGAATTAGATATGGGAGGATTGTTAGAAGATCCAGATAAAGAAGTTGTTGTAAGGGATATAAATTTAAAAGATTTTCAAAAGACAATTAAAAAAATAAAACCAATGACTACTGGGTCTGAATTAAAAAGATATCAAGATTGGGCTGCAGAATTCGGAGAATTTTAATTAAAAAATTGGTTGCATAAGTAATGGAACGCCAAAGAGAAAAATCGAAGGAAATCCCAAAAGAAATTGAAGAGAAAGCAGAAAAAGAATTAGATGATTTAAGGAAAGAATTAGCAAGATTAAAAGAACTAAAGAGACAAAAAGAACTTCAAGAAGCTGAAAAAAATGAAATAATTAAAGAAGAGGGAACACAGGAAGAGAGTACTAAAACAGCTATAACTGAAGATATTAAAACCCGTTTGGATAGGATTGAAGATTTTTTAACTAGTAAACTTGGAGATAGAGATTCAAAAGCATATAAACAACATTCTGAACAAATAGAAAAAGAGCTTGAAGCAATAGAAAAAGAGATAGTTGGTGAAAAGGGAGTTGTTGCTAAAGAAGTATCTACATATGAATTATTACTAAATGATCATCCATGGCTTGAAGAAAAAAGATATGTGTTTATGTTTTCAATTCCTAATAAAAAGACCAATCACACAGATTTTGAATCATGGAAAAGTGAATGGTCAAAAGTTGTTTTTGATTATGCAAGATATGCTATACTTCATATCTTATATTTAAGAAAGTTACAATCAGAAAAACCTTTTTCTAAGTTTGAGGATCGCCATACTGCTTTAAAAATTATTGCTGAAGAACTGGTTGAGAAAAACCAGGCAGAATGGTTATCAAAAAGTAAAGAAAAGTTGAGAATATACTGGAAAACGCTTGATAACTGGGCAGAAGAAATTTATGAGTGGGCAATGGAGATTTCACCTTTAGAACCAATTTTAATATTTGAAATAAGAGAGTCTAATAAGGATTTTAGTAATCTTCCAAAAGAGGATTTAATTGAAATTTTCAAGATGCTTGAAAAAAATGAACGTGGAAGAATAATAAAATCTGAAGATGGGCAAATTTCTTTTAAAATTAAAGTAGAATAAATTTTATATTGATGGGAAATACCATTGCTTACCTTTTAACAGAGATTCCCTAAATTTTGCTACTCCACTTTCTTCAAGTGATTTTAAAGCTTTTAAAGCTCTATCCTGAGGCCAATTGAGATTAATACATACATCTTCAAGAGATACAAAACCATTTTCCTTAGCTATTTCAATCACTTTTATTTGATCACTGGTATATTGAACTGGAAAGAATCTAATCATCATCGTCCCCGAATCTAATTCCTGCAAATCGTCAATTACATTATTCTTCTTTAATATTCTTAAAGCTTTTTTGAGATCTTTTATCTCAACATTACCCTTTAATATTCCAGTATGGATCATATCAAAAACTTCTGAGATTGGTATTACACCCGCCCCAATTTCTTCTTTTTGCATAAGTACCCGTTGATATGCCAACATACCTAACTTTTCATGATCAATTTTAGACGATTTCTTGAGTACATCATGTTCTGTGATTTGTTCTGTTATTATTTTTGAGGTAGGAATCTTGTATTGTTTCTGCAAATATTTTACTTCCTCCTTTAATTCTGGAGTTAGAGCTAATATTACTCCATGTTTTTTAGCTAGTTCTCTTAATCTTTCTTTTGTGAATTTCTCTGCAGCTGCTTTAGCTTGAATATCTTTCAACCTTAATTCTGCTGCCTTTTTCCTCATAGCCTCTTTTAGATCAATTTCATCTTCTATTTTTCGAATACCCATCTTTCTTAACACTATTTTTTAATATCTTATTTGATTAATATTAATAAATCTACTTATTTCTTTTCATTTAAATCAAGAATGAATGATTCAAAAAATTTTAGACCTATTAACAATTATGAAAAAAATATTATTACAAACTCTCTTTCTCAAATCTCACTTAGATTTATATCATTATTGGACGAAAAGCTTTATAATTTGTATATACAGTTAAAATCTCCAATTATTAAGGGTAATCAACTTCCGATTTATTTAATTCAACTAAAGCAAAATAATTTAAAACAATTAATTCAATTGACTTTTCACATTTCTTCAATTGGACTTTATTTTGGCTTTATAAAGAAAGGATTTTTCTTTTTAAGTTTGGAAGGTGCTGAGTTTTTATATAGAAATAAGTACATTCTTGAAAAAAACCAAATAATTGTTAACATACAAGGTGAAAAATCAATCCTTTATGGTAATAATATCTTAAAAAAGATGTTATCAAATTTTTCGATGGAATTAAAAATGAATGACCTTGTAATAGTTTTAAATCATTTAAAAGAAATAATA
>JBHLPZ010000002.1:0-60795 GCA_048885325.1 Candidatus Odinarchaeota archaeon | reverse complement strand
ACAGGAACTTTTTTATTTGCTAATAATCTTGAAATTCGAATTTGATCATCTGGCGTATTTGCGAGTTGAATAATTGGAATTAATGGTTTTTTATGTTTATGACCTAAACTTAAAGCTTCAATAATATTTGATTCATAGTTCTTATCAGGAGATATAAAAAAATCATAACTAAAATACCAACTTGGAAAATCCATTATCAATGCATCAATACTTTTATCTGATAGAGCAATATCGATTATTTTTTTAACAGACTCACTATATGTTAATTGAGCAGCTACATCTAAAGGATTCCTAGGACTAGTTCCATTTACGAAAAATTCTTTCTTTAATTTTTCTTGAATTTCGAGACTGAAATCTGGGACGTTCATGCCTGCATTCTCAATTAAGTCTACTAATACAACACCATAACCACCACTTATACTAAACACTGCGATATTCTCTATTTTATTAATTCCATAAAAATCTATTACTCTTGCAGCATTAAGTAGTTGCTCTAAAGTATCTACCTCAATCAAATTATATTGTTTGAATAATGAACTCCAAATATGATTATTTCCTGAAACTGAAGCTGTATGTGTTTTAGCAGCAATTTCACCTCTCCTTGATTTTCCGCCTTTTAGAACAATAGTTGGTTTTTTATTATTGGATAAAATTCTTCTTAAATCATTCGCTCTACTTTGTTTAATTCCTTCTATGTAAGATAAAATAATATCTGTATCAGGATCGTTGCTCAAAAAATGAAATAAATCTATAAAATCTAAATCTGCTCCATTACCAAAAGAAAAAACCTTAGAAAAAGTAAGACCATACTCTTTAGCTGTATAAATGGCGATATTACATATCCCTCCTGATTGAGCAATAAATCCAATATTTCCGGGAGTAGTTGGAAAATTTGTTCGCCAAGTAATTCCCTTTTTAGGGTAAAAGATCCCCATTCCATTAGGTCCAAGAATCCTTACTCTATTTTGAGCTCTTTTTATTAATTCTTTTTCTAAAGCAATCCCTTCTTCTGTACCAGCGTCTGAAAATTCTGCAGTAAAAACACTGGCTAACTTCACTCCTTTTTCAACACAATCATCAATAACTCCTAGAACTTTATTTGCTGGAACAGCTATAAAAACAAAATCAACTTTATTTGGAATATCCTTAAGTGACGCAAAGATGTTTTGTTTTGGAAAGTCTGGAATTTCTTTTATACTTGGATGAACAGCAAATAAGTCACCTTTAAAACTTTCTTGATGATTTTTTAAAAAGAAAAAATTCCTTTTTTTTGAAATCCCAATAACTGCCATTGATTTAATATTGTTAATAAATGAAATATCCTTTACATTTAAGTCTGAATTCTCTTGTCGTTCCATCAATATTATAAAATTAAAGATAAGTTTAATAGTTTTTAAATCAAAAAATAGCTTTTTCTATCTATTTATTAATTTTGATCTAACTCTGCTTGGCAAAGTACTCCGCAACATTTAAATACTTTGTTTTATAATTATATCTTGGAAGGGTTATGAGAAAATCCTTCTAAATAGGAGAAAAATATTCAAATTCACAATATAGTAATTAGTTCAATTTAGGTAAAAATGTAGAAATAAGTGATAGAGTGTTTTTAATAAAATTAAGGAGGTAGAAAAAAATGGAAAGCTATGCTATAAGAACCCATGAACTTACTAAAAGTTTTGGTAGTGTTCTAGCAGTAAATAAATTAAATTTAAAAATTCCATACGGTAAGACTTATGGATTATTAGGTCCTAATGGAGCGGGCAAAACAACTACAATTAGAATGCTAAACGGAATTATTTCAAGTACTTCAGGTAAAATCTACATCGCGGATAAGGATATTAAATCTCATGAGAAATATGTGAAGATGATAAGTGGATTCTTACCAGAGAGTCCTGGGTTATACCAAAAACTTAGTGCGAGAGAATTTTTAATCTTTATTGGAGAATTATATTACTTACCTAAAAATATTATAATCTCTAGAGTTGAAGAACTCTTAGAATTATTTGGATTAACTGAAAGAGCAAATGATCTCTTAGAAGGCTATTCCCGAGGTATGAAGCAAAAAGTATGTTTATGTGCCGCTCTCATCCAAGATCCACAAATAATATATCTTGACGAACCAACTTCAAATCTTGATCCAGCGATTGCAAGGATGGTTAAAGATTTAATAAAAGAACTTGTTATGAGGGCAGATAAGACTATTTTTATTTGTACTCATCAATTAGATGTTGCTGAAGAATTATGTGATCAGATTGGCATAATTAACAATGGAATTTTGAAAATTGAAGGGAGCCCAAGAGAAATTATAGATAATATGGGAGCGAAAAACTTAGAAGATGCGTATCTTAAAGTTATGGGAGTTAATAAAATGGAAGATCTTTTAAGTTGGAGAGAAAATGACGAATTGAATAAGAAAATTACAATAAAAAGAAAAGTCAAAAAAGGAAAGAAAGTGGTGGTTTAACATTCTTATCTTAGAACCTGAATATGATTATCAAGCAAATAAGCGAAAATTATGGCTAACAATAGCTAAAAACGAAATCAAGCTAAGAACTAGTAGTTTTCGAAACAATAGAAAACGATTTTTTATTTTTTCTTATTTAATATTAATACTATGGGCATTTTTTATAGCTCCAATCTTATTCGATTCATTCATGCCAACTATAGTAGCTCAATACGGAGTTATATTCAAACCAGTCATTGCCCTCTTAACTGAATCTTTCATGATGATATTATTTTTAATCATATTAATGCTTCCTTTAAATAACGTCTATAATAAAGATGAAACAGGAATTAAAGAATCATTGGTAGCCTCTCCTGTCTTAGCAAGCGATATCTTTCTTGGAGAATTTTTAGGTAAGTTACCCCTCTATACTTTTGCAGTGTTGATTTTCGCGCCAATAGTAGTTGGAATGATAAATCCTATTATAGATTTAACGGTAATTCAGTATATTATTATATATACGTGTACATTTGGCCTTGTTTATTTTGCTAATTTAATTGGTTCTATAATTTCTAGCTGGTTAGAGCATAAAATCTCAAAAAGCGAAAGTGCTCGAGATTGGGGAAAAGCATTAATAATGATTCTTACGATTGTTATGGTCATAATGATGTATGCGGTGATATTTTTTATCAACGAGATACTAATGAATCCGGAGTTAAAGAATTGGCTAAGTTTTTATCCATCAATTTGGTTTTCTAATATTATATTACATGCAATTGACCCTTTGCTACTTAATTCGTACATTTTAAATATTTGGTTAAGTATCGGTTTAGCTCTTTGTATTCCTCTAACAGTTTTATATTTTTCATATAAGAAAGCGCATGTTTTTTACTCTTTAGAAGGAGTAAGTGTAAAAAGCACTTCGATAGCTAAAAAAGAAAACTATTTCTATTCAATGTTATATAAAGTTGCTGGACGCAAATTCGGAGGATTATTGATAGTTCAAATGAAATTATTTCTAAGGAAAAAAGCTAATCTCGCAAGAATAGCCTATGTATTAGGATTAGTTGGATTTATGGCATGGTTTACATCTTCAACAATGGAAGACTACAAAGGAATAATACTGAGCTCCTCAATATTAATTGTACTAGGAGGATTAATGTCAAGTATAATGTTAGGTCATCTTATATTCATCAATTCAAAAGACATTATATGGGTTTATAAGAAATCTCCAAGAGGGATTAAGGGATTGGTTTATTCTTATATAATGAATATGCTAGTAATAGGTTTATTTATATCATTATTTATAACTATTCTACACTCACTATTCGCTAAAATTGGACTTCTTGATGCAATTATATTCTTTTCTTTATTTCTAGCAAATATTCCAATTTCTATGCTTCAATCAATAGGTCTACAATGTTTGAATCCCGCTTTTGGAGAAAAAGATTCAAATATGAAATCTAATTCTATGATTTCTATGCTTATAATGCAGCCAGCGATTATGATGCCCATCTTCATGTTAATATTTTTCAATCCAAAGACAGTAATAATGATGAGAATTGTAATGTTAACTCCCGTTTTTGCTTTCAATATCGTAGTAGGAACAATATTACTATATATTGGGATGAAAAAATTAAATAAAATAGAGTAGAAATATTAAAACTCAATTTTTTTCATAATTTTATTAAAAAAAGATAGGAGGAAGAATATAGTTGGCATATATTCCAATTATCTCAGCAGGTAAGGATAATAATAAGAGAAAAGGAATTAGCATAATAGTAGGTTTATTAGTGTTAGTTGGAATGTTTATTATGATGTTAGCCTTTTTTTATTCCTCAGAGCATTATAATTCTAAACTTGGCTCAATTCGAATTTTGCTTACGATAATTATTGCACTAGCTATCTGTGGATTTTTTGCTATTTTCATGATTGTATTGATAAAAAGCAAAAATTCGCGTCAAGAAATAATAACAAGATATAGCCATGAACATGAACTACAATCCCAAGATTATGATTATCAAGTAAAACCCCAAAAAGACTCTAAAAGATCATATGAAATGTATTGCCCTTATTGTGGTGCCAAAACAACTTCAGATGCAATTTTTTGTCCAAATTGTGGAAATAAAATAGAATAAGTTTAACATAATTAAGGGCTAAAATTAAAATTAAAATTTTTTTCAATTATTAATTAAAAAATAAAAAAAGTTTATGAAAGGAGGAAAAAAGATATACATTATAAGTAATAAAAAGAGGATTTAGTTTATTACATGGTTGAAGATATTGATTTAGAAGCTATACAAAAGAAGATTATAAAAACTGCTCATCAACATGGGCTTTTCGACATGTCAATCGGTTTTATTTATACAGGAATGGCATTTGGTCCCATTTTTCGTGAGGCTTTACCTGAACCTTATAGATATTTTTTATGGCCACTAATTCTTTTGTGTGTAGTTTTTGTAGTAATATTTATCGTTACTATATACGTCATCAGACCTAGAATGGGATATGTAAAACCTGGACCGAAAATAAAATCTGTTGGAAAAAAAATAATTATTATTACACTAATCCAAGTTATATTCACATTAACAATCTTTCTTTTACCTTTCATTGGAATCACATCTGGAGTAAAAGTAGAGGGTATTCTTTTTATATTGATTATTGGCTTGGTTTTTATCATACCCCCTTTCACGATTATAGCTTATTTATTAAAATATCCAAGGTGTTATGCAATTGGAGTACTTATTTGGATGGGTATTATCATTAATGAAACATTAAACCGGTCAATAGATTACAGAATTAGATGGCTTTTCTCGTTTGGAATCATTGGAATTATAATTCTTTCTATGGGAATTATAATTTTTGTTCGATTTCTTAAAAACTATCCATTACCAAAAAAGGAGGATATTTCAAATGGATGATATTGATAGTAATGTATTAGACATAAAATCTTTAGAAAAGAAAGTGTATAGATCTTTCTTTGAAGATGGTTTTTGGGATATTTTTATTGGTATGTTATTATTAGGTTTCAGTTTGGGTTGGACTCGAATAATTTTTGATATATTGGAACCATTGGAAATAATGATAATTTCAATTATCTGGAACACTATAACGTTTTTAATATTTTATTTAGGTAAGAAAGTTATAACCATTCCCCGAATTGGAATTGTTAAATTCGGACAAAAAAGAAAAGCTCGACAAAAAAAATTAAAAATATTCCTCTTAATTAATATTTTATTTGGTTTTGTTGTTTTTATTCTGACATTTTTTGGGTTATTAGAATTTCTTGCTATAGGGGGATCGTTAACCCCTTTGTTAATTGGTTTAATTTCATATACTTTTCCCTTTACAATTATAGCTTATTTCTTAGAATTTAATCGGCTTTATATTTATGCTCTTATGGGAGGCTTCAGCTTTTTCCTCTCGGATATAATTTATTCTATTCTAGGAAGTCCATTAGATAGCATACTCGGATTTGGAGTCCCTGGGGGAATTATAGTGGTTATTGGATTAATATTTTTCATAAAATTCTTGCGTAAATATCCAAAGCCAAAAAAAGATTGAAAAATCCAAAGGTGGATTTAAGACGAGCAAAAAAAAAGATAATAAGGATAAAATAACTTCAATTACAGATATCGATAAATTAATTCATGAACCTGCTCGTCTTAGCATTATGGCCTATTTATACGTAGTAGAAAGTGCAGATATGGTATTTTTAAAAAATCAAACAGATTTAACATGGGGAAATTTATCTTCGCATGTCACCAAACTTGAAGAAGCAGGATATGTGAATGTTGAGAAACGATTTAAAGGAAAAAAGCCTCAAACGCTGCTCTATTTATCCGAAAAAGGACGAGAAGCTTTTACAGAATATAGAAGAAAATTAACTCAAGTTTTGGGTAAAGTATCTTAGAGATAAATTTCAGGAAGCAAGTTCATTTTCCTTGATCTTAAATAATTATAATAAAAATAATTTTATAACATGTAAAATCTTATTAAATTAATTTATTGTATTGATAGAATTGAAATAATTTATGGATGAGATGGATAAAATAAAGGAACGCTCAGAAAGAATGATAAAATTATTTAATGCTTTTAAAAATCAAGAGTTAAAAGATTTTCCTGTACCTCCTTTTTCAAAATGGCTAAATGGTAAGCTTATTAATGCAGAATATGGAAAGATAGAATTGGAATTTATAGTAAGACCTGAGATGGCAAATCCTACTGGTTTATTACATGGAGGAATGCAATGCGGATTAATGGATGATACAATAGGTATGACGACAGCAACTTTAGGTTATGAAGGTTTTCCTATTTCAATAGATTTCCATGTTGACTACTTAGGAAAAGTAAAAGTCGGTGAAAAAGTAAAAGTTATTGGAAAGATAATACGTGAGGGTCGAAATATAATCCATGCCATTGCGGAGATTTATGATTTAAATGGAAACTTAATCTCTACTGGAAATTCCAATCTACTTAAAACAACATTTATACCCGATTATGTGAAAAATGCGGATAAAGTAAAAGAGATATAATTTTTGGTTACTTTTAATTTCATAATCGATTAAATATTTTTAATAAGAGAATTTGATTCCAAATTGATTAACAAGAAAATTTTAAAGGAAATTAATAAATTAAAAAGGGATAATAAATCTGGTGCCAATGAATTCATAGATAAGACTCTAAAAATTATTATCTCTCAGCTAAAATATGTTGAAGATCAAAATGAAGATATAACAGTTCCCATTTTGGAATTATCGAGAAAAATTTTCTCTTCCAGACCTAGTATGGCACCATTAATTAATACAATTGGTTTTTTAATTCATGATTTAGAAATTATAAATAAAAAATCACTTCTATTAAAAATTCATCAGTTAGAAAAAGAAAGAGAAAAATTGACTTCCAATTTAGCTTTAAATTTCCTATCATTTCTTAAAAATTTCCAAAAGGAACCTCTAAAACTTATGTTGCTTTCATACAGTTCTACAATAACCGATCTATTAAATAATTATGAAAAGAATAACCTAATTATTTACATATTAGAATCTCGTCCACTTTTCGAAGGCTATCGTGTTGCTGAATTATTATCAAAAAGTTATGAAACTCATTTAATAATAGATGCTGCAATGGGAAAATTTATAGATAGAATTGATTTTGTTTTTATTGGTGTTGACAGTGTATTAGAAGATGGTTCTATTATTAATAAAATAGGTACTTATCCTCTAGCTGTGCTAACAAAATCCATAAATGCGCAAGTTTATGCCATATGTGATTCTTTTAAATATAATTTATTAAGCCATTATGGATATGAAGTTAAAATTGAAGAAAAACCTATAAAGGAAGTGTATAATAAGAAAAAAAAGCAGAAATTGCTTAAAGTACATAATTATTATTTTGATATAACTCCTCCCCAATATATAGATGGAGTAATTTCTGACTTGGGAATCCTGCCAGTTAAAAAGTTTATTGAAAAAGTTAAAGATAAACTTCCTATAGATTGGTTCGAATCATTTATCAAAGTATAAATGGTGAAGATTATTTAGATGAATAGAAAAAGCAATTTAAATTTAATCCCATACCTCCTCTTATTTTAACGAAAAGTAAGGCATTATTGTATTTTATTCGGTATAATCTTTTAGAAGAGGATGTTGATTCCTTAAAACAGCTATGGAAATTAGAGGGCGCCCAAAAAATACTTGAAAAACAACAAATGGATGCCTCGTGGAACTACCCAAGTGGAAAAAAAGAAATGCGTTATCAAGAAAATTATGATTATTTCAGTTAATTTTTTTAAAAAAATTAATCTATTTTTTCAGCCATATAGGGCTTTAAAACCCTTATTGCTATTAAATATAAAGGTATTACTGATAATTCTACAAAAATCGAAAGAATAAAAGGAGCTGTATGTCCAAAGTCATCCCATAAAAAGCCACCTAATACTGGCCCTCCTATTGCTCCTAAAATACTTATCCATTGGGTTGCTCCAAAAATTTTTCCACGATTGGTTTTTGAGATGCGACTTAAGATATTTTGCAGTATTAACATTCCACTCCATGCTAAAGTGGAATCCAAAATTAATATCAACCCAAAGATCCAACCAGTTGGCGAATTTATAATGAACCAAGTTACCAAGGAACCTAGGCTGCTTACAGCTATAATACCTATAATTGCATTGATATTATCAGCAATTTTGCCTAATTTTGGAGCGATTAATAAAGCTAAAACTTGGCTAGGAAACTGAATTAACATAACAATTGCGATATTATCAATATGCAAATCTTCAATTAAATAAGGTTGAAGAAAGGGTTGAGCAAGCATTTGATTCATATTAGTTGTAAGAAATGCAAACATTAAAATTATAAATCCTAAAATAAAAATGTAGCTAATTTTTGCCTTAGATTCAATTTGTGAATTTGTTTCGGTTATTTGAGGTATCGCAAAAGAATCATCTCTTATTTCTCTCAGTTTAGTAATGTGATCTTCAAATGTTAAGGCTTCATCCACATTTCGGTTAAAAATAATGCCAGCATAAACGTTAGAAGCGCCAAACAAAATTAATGGGCTATATACCAAAAGCGTAAATTCAGGAATGAAAATAATTGTTAATCCAAAAATTACAAAACTAATTACGGTTCCAACTAAATTTCCTAGTCCCATCATCGCCCCCCTTTTTCCAAATGCATATGATCGATGCTTTTTATATGATTTTTCAGAAATTAATGCATCTAATGGGCTCCAAAATATTCCAACAAAGAATCCCAAGATAAATAAACCTATATTAAAAATAAGAAGAGAAGAATATATTATAGCGAAATACATTATTATATACCCAGCTCCTCGCCCAAAACTACCAATTAGCACTAATACTTTTTTCGATACCCTATCGGTAAGATATCCCACAATTGGAGTGCTTAATAATGCACCAAATAGTTGACTTGCATAAGAAAGTCCCAATTCTGTGCCTGATGCTCCTAACAATTGAGTTGTGAATAACGGTATTATAAATGAAAAAAAGAAAAAACCTAAACTATTCCAAAATATGATTTTGATCATAGGATTAAAATCTGGAGTTACCTTCTCTTCGTTTGAATTAGTTTTTTTTCGTTTTAACATTTGAAAATCCTGTAAACTGGTTAGATATTAATAAATTGAGAAAAGAACAAAATCAAAAAAATTTAATCAATTTTCTCAAAAAGATTTTCTCAATTTCCAAATAATTATGTAGTTTACTGTGGAGAGAATAGAAATGACAATTTGAACTATTGGAATTAGAAAATCCAAAGGTGCATATAAATAAACCAGAGGAATAATGGTGCTGGCAGATATCCAACAAATTACAGTTGTAAAGTAAGCTTCTAAAAACCGCTTCTTACCCTTTTGAATTCGTTCAGATTGATCTATTTTCTCAAGTAACCTAAAAGAAGCTTTTCCTATTTCTGATAAATTATATGTACTTCCTTTTTGGATTATGAGAGGATTTAGACTTTTAAGGTGATATGATAAAGTTGGACTATCAATTGTCATAATATTTTTTTTAATGTCGGTGAAAGTCGAATCCTTCTTAATTCCAATATATCTAATAATATCTCGACGTATTTCATGGCTCAATGATTTAAAAATAGCCTCCTCATTGATTTCTGAATTAGATATGTTTGACTTTTCTTGAAAATTCATAATTAATAATATAGATTAATTGAATTTATTATAATTGGAATTAATTATAGATTTCTGATATTAACATTACTTAGACGAGTTTTTTTCATTTCAGAATTAAAATTTATGAAATAATTGGATAAACCTTAATTTTTTAAGAATATTCTTCTTAGTGTTTATTTTAAAGCAAAAAAAATTAGAAAAAAAATTTAAGATTCGAAAAAAATGTTAACTGCTGAACAATTAAAAGAAATATTAAAAGAGAATGTCATAAATCTTCGATTTCATGCGAGAGGCGGGCAAGGTGGTGTAACAGCTTCAAACTTATGTGTAGAAGCCTTTTATGGTTATGGTGTTTGTCAACCTATGTTCGGAGCGGAACGTATGGGCTCTCCTACGGAAAGTTATGTGAGATTGAGTGCTAATGAGGATCTAGTTAGAACAAATGAACAAGTGTATGCCCCTCATGTTGTAGCTGTATTAGATCCTTCTCTTTTAGGAGAAATAGATGTAACTGCTGGATTAGCTAAGGGAGGGTGGTTGATTATTAATACAGTTTTAAATCAAGTAGAAATTCAAGATGTTGTTGCTAGAAAAGATATTAATATTGGCACAATCGATGCAACCAGAATAGCATTAGATGTGTTGGGTAGAAATATAACTAATACCATTATTTTAGGTGGCATTATCCGTGTTATGCCTATATTTTCGATAGAAGCTCTAGCAGATGCTATAATGAGACGTTTTAAAGGAGAATTAGCGGCTAAAAATATTGCTGCAATAAAACAAGCGATTGAGGAAACATGTGTTTACGATATTGGTTTAGATCCCGACTTTATGATTGATACAAAAGTACCTTGGCAACAAGTATTCCCTGGATTGCCAGGATATAAAGAAGTTGATAAAGCAGGAGTTTGGTATTGTGATGAAAATGTTATAGAAATGGGAAGTGAACAGGTTAATACTGGTTCTTGGGGAGAATGGGATATGATTTGGGATGAAGAAAAATGTACTGACTGTGCTCAATGTTGGTATATTTGTCCTGATTTTGCTATAGTTAGAGAAAAGGGAGAAGATGGACTATGGCACATGAAAGGTATTGACCAATTCCATTGTAAGTCATGTCAAAATTGCCTTGAAGTATGCCCAGTAGATGCTATAAGTAAAAGATTAAAACAAGGTCCAGCGTCTTGTGCTGTTCCAGAAGATCAAGAAGGAGGTAGTTAAAAGTGTCAATAGAACCTATGAGATTATTTTTTAAAGAGATAAAAGAACCAATAACAACTACGATGATTGGAAATTATGCCGTCGCTGGAGGTGTGACTCAGACAGATCCAGATGTAATTTGTGCTTTTCCTATCACACCACAAACCCAATCAGTAGAAGGTCTATCTGACGTTGTTCATCAAGGAAGATTAAAGGCAGCTTTTGTTAATGTAGAATCAGAATTAGCAGCTATTAGTTTCTCGACAGCAGCCTGCGCAGCTGGAGCAAGAGCATTTACTGCAACAGCTAGCCAAGGATATTTATTAATGACTGAGGCATTACCTATGGCAGTAGGCTGGAGACTCCCATTAACTATGATGATAAGTGCTAGAGCCTTTAATAGCCCTAATTTAAGCATTTGGAATGCTTGGGAATTTACAGAAACTAATTCAGAAATGGGTTGGAATTGCATCGTATCAGAAAATGTTCAAGAGACTTATGATGCTGCAATTCTCTCAGTGATGATTTCTGAAGATTCTTTATTCCCAACGATGTTCGTACATGATGGTTTTATTATTTCACATTCAGTTCAAAAATTAACTCTTATTCCAGATGAAACTGTTTTAAAAATGACTCCAAAAAAGCTAAGAGATACAATTGATCCATCAAATCCAGGTACTTGGGGTGGAATCGTTACACCTTCTTATTTTATGGAAGGGAGAAAGAATTTAGATGAAGCTAAAAAACCAGTTTTAAGTCAAATGAGGGAAGTTTTTAAAACATTTAGGAAGGAAACAGGAAGAGATTATAACTTGATTGAAACATATAACTTGGATAATTCTTCAAAAATAGCCTTTTGTACAATGGGTTCAATGTGTGGAAATATTATTAGTTGGATGACAAAAAACAAGGATATTGGGCTTATTAAAGTTCGGGCTTATAGACCATTTCCTTACGAAGAGTTAAGAAAAATTATTGAAGAGCATAATATTGAAAAATTGATCATACTAGAGAAGTCAGATTCATTAAATGGTATGCTTCCGCCATTTTCAATGTCTATTGCATCAGCCTTGTACCCTCTCGGAACGCTCTTTAGAAGTTTTATTGTGGGTTTAGGGGGTAGAGATGTGACTAGAGACGAATTTGATATAGCTAAAAAGAAAATGGCCTCTGTTACGGATATGAAAGGAGAGCTTTATCAATACTTAGGTGTTAGAGAAACTAAACAAAAAATTTATGGAGTGGATTAAGAGATGTCAAAACCAGAAAGAAATGTGATTAATTTCGAAGATATCCTCAGTAGAGAAGAAAAATCTAATGTGTTATTTTTCAATTATGATAATGAAGCTTTTATGAACACTGGAATTCAAGAAAGCGGTGGAACTCCACCATATGCTTCTACCACTACTGGACCTGCGGGAGAAAAAATACCAGGAAAAATTGGAGTGAAACAAGATCTGGTTACTCCCTTTGCTTTTTATGGAACTAAAAAACTTTTCCTAGCAACAGTTAATCCTGCTTATCCGGCAGATTTCATGGGAAAAATTGCAGATGCTTTGAAATCAAATGGCTCTGCATTTATTCAAGCATACTCAGATTGCATGAGAGGTTGGAGACATGGAGCTTCAGCAGCTCTGGAAATATCAAAATTGGCTACAGATTGTGGCTATTGGCCTTTATATACCATAAGAGTAGAAGATGGTATTCCAATATTTACTTATTATCGTGGATTAGATATCGATAAGGAAAAGTTTGTTGAATATTTGAAATCTATGGGAAGATTTAGACATTTATTTAAACCTAAATTTATGGAAAAAGAAATTGACGAAATCATCTATCTTACCGAACAGAGAAATAAAAAGCTAAAAGGACTTATTGAAAAGTTTGGTGCAGAAAAGCCAATAGACTTCTATCGTGTGAATCGCAAAAGTTTAGAGCCTCAAAAACATCTTCAGCCAGGTCATGGACTCTGTCCTGGTTGTGGAGCAGGCATGGTTCTTAATCAACTCGCCACAGCAGCTCAAGCTGTTTCGGGAAATAACATTATTTATATCAATAATACAAGTTGCTCTGAAGTCTCTACTTCAAAAGATAATGTGACTTCTTGGAACGTGCCTTGGGTTCACCACTTATTCGAATCAGGAGCTACTGTTGCTGATGGAATCATTACAGCAAAAAAGATAATGAAAGCAAAAGGCTTATATAATAGAGAAATACCATGGGTCATTCATATTGGAGGAGATGGTTCCACATATGATATTGGATTCCAATTTCTCAAAGCAGCTTTAATAAGAACAAGTAGTTTTGTTGAAATGAATGAATATTTAGCAAACCAAAAATAATTTTTACCTATTTTTTTAATTTAAGAAGTCTAAAAGGATCTATTTCTTTCTTTTATTTAAAACATACTTTTATTTTTTTTGTAAATCTACTTTTCTTATGCCAATACAAATAGAAGTTAATTATCCTGTTTACGTTATAATTATTAATAATCCTGATGTGAAAAATGCTGTAGATGGTCCTACAGCATTAGAGCTTGCTAATGCATTTAGAAAATTCGAACAAGATAATAAAGCGCTTATTGCTGTTCTGTGGGGTGCAAATGGAGTTTTTTGTGCGGGCGCAAACCTTAAAGCAATTACTGAAGGAAGACCCAATAGAATAAGAAAAGGGGGAGATGGTCCAATGGGACCGACAAGGATGATGCTTTCTAAACCCATAATTGCTGCTGTAGCAGGTTATGCCGTTGCTGGTGGTCTGGAACTTGCCTTATGGTGCGATTTACGGGTGGTCGAAGAAAGTGCTATTTTTGGTGTTTTTTGTCGAAGATTTGGCGTTCCTTTAATTGATGGAGGAACGGTAAGACTCCCAAGATTAATTGGTTTAAGTCGAGCTTTAGATATGATTTTAACTGGTCGTCCAGTAACGGCTCAGGAAGCATTAGATTGGGGTTTAGCAAACAGAATTGTAAAAGATGGAACTGCGAGAGAAGAAGCTGAAAAATTAGCTAGCAAGATTGCATCATTTCCCCAAATTTGTATGCAAAATGATAGGTTATCCACTTATGAACAATTTGGTATGAATTTAAAAGAAGCAATGAAAAAAGAATTTGAATTCGGCCTAAAAACATTAGAAAGTGGTGAGTTTGTTCAAGGGAGTAGGGATTTCACTCAAGGGAAGGGCAAACATGGCAAATTTTAACAATAAAATTATCAAACCTTTTTAAACAAATAGAAACTGGCCGTTTTCTTATAGCCAATACCTTTAATTTGAAAAATTTAATTAAAGTTAAAAAAAATGTTTAAATCTTATTTTTGATACAACTTCCGCTTAAATTCAATCATTACTAAAAAGCTTATTAGTATTATACTCCAGAGCCAAAATAGATGATATCCTGGGATCTCTCCCTCCGGATTTGTATAAGGTGAGCCTGAGATGATTGTAAAATTAGCTCGAACTTCATATGACCAAACAAGGCTAAGCTGATAGATATTATTATCATCAAATTGAGTAGCATAACCTCGCATTCCTAATTCTGGAATATAAGACATTGACACATTATATGATTTATCTAACGACTCAACATGTAGCTTATCCCCATACAAAGCCATATCATCAACTAAATAAAATTTAGTAAATCGTTCAATTTGAATAGTAACATCGTTAATCGGTGTTGTTATATAAAGAGGTATATAAGTATTATCTATCATAATTTTTGTAAATTTACTATGGTAAATATGTTCAAAATAGAATCCAGCACTGCTGTTTTTAATATTTAGATTATCTCCAATTATATTACGCCCAGTAATATACATACCTAGTTTTTGATTTTCAACTACGACATTATTTAAATAAATCGTTTGTTGTTCAATGCTGAGAGAATATAATTGAATTCCAATACTAGAAGGATCAGTAATATGAATATTTGAAAGCGTAAGATTATTACAACTTACAAAAATTAATTGTCCATACTGAGAGGCATTAGCTTGGGTAAAAGCCATATTATCTATTCCCCAGAATAAACCTATCGGTTTTCCATTGACTGTATTACTATTCTCATAATTTGACCAATATTGGCTAAGAACTATACCACAATTAATCAATTTATTATTTCGAATAAATTCTACATTTCCTGTGCTCATCCCTATTGCACAATCATGAATACTGCAATTATCAATAGTAGAACCTGTATTTGATCTTACCCAGATTCCTACTCCACCGTAATCTAAGTAGTCATGAAAATCTAATTTTGCTTTTATAGAAACCCAATTGCAATCATGAATATAGCAATTGGTGATATTTACTACAACATGTGGCCACCAACTATAAATTCCTATACTACAATTATTAATCTCAATATTTCTAATAAGATAAGTCCCAGGAGATATGCCAATATATAAATATATCCCGATTGAAGTATGGGATATTTTACAATTCTGAATAATAAATGAACCATTAGCATTAACAAAGATTCCTCTATATGTATAATCGAGTCGAGTATCATTGCCTGAGAGTATCGTTTTAACGCCAGTACCATTTATTTCAATATTTTCTATAATAAATGGATTTAAACTAGTACCATTTCCGGAAATAAAAGGATAATTAGCCCAATCATTCCATGACGAAATATTAATAGGATCAACTAATTGATAAGTGTTACTTGTGCATAAATTTTCTTGAACGTTATTGATAATAATATTTTTCCTATCTTGATTAGTATGAAACCCGAGCAAATTATAGTTTATAATCATGAGTGTAGGTAATAGCAAGAACAACAAAATAAAAGAGTATATCCTTCTCTTTTTTTCTGAAATATTTAAATAGTTAGCTTTCATTTGATTTCCGATAAGATATATATAAGGAAAATAAGATAATATAGTATATAAATGATATACTTCTAATTATTTTCTTTTTCGTAGTTCGAATTCAATAAATTTTCAATATTTTTACAAAATTAAAAAAAATTTATGAATAATTTCTTCAATTAATTTCATTCTGGAATATATTCCAATAATAAATTTAAAATTAAAATATGTAAGTATGCTATAATATCTTATGATATTATTTAAAGATTTTAAGGTAAAAACTCCAAAAAGGGAAGTGCTGGTAAACATTACAAGTGAAGTGAGTAAAATCGTAAGTGAATCTAGTGTAAAAGAAGGTGTTTGTCGAATCTTTGTACCTCATACAACAGCTGGAATAACCATTAATGAAAATGCAGATCCCGCAGTAATGAAAGATATTATAAATTTTTTAGGAAGCCTGATTCCACAAGGTGCGAGATTCGCTCATATGGAGGGAAATTCTGATGCTCATATAAAATCGAGTTTAACAGGGCCTTCTATAGATATAATAATACATAATGGAAGATTAGTTTTAGGAACTTGGCAAGGATTAATGTTTGCTGAATATGATGGTCCAAGAAATAGAAAAGTGTTTATACAAATTCAAGGAGATTAAAACTCATAAAATAAAAGTACTTTCTTGATACATAAAAATAAGTGAAATTCCCCTAAAAAATAACTCACAATCAGTTTAAGAGTTTTTGAAAAAATACTACTACTAATCTTTAAATTATTAAAGAGCAAAATATACTACATTAAAATTGAATTATAATATACAAATTATTTCTTATGATTTTAGAATTTTATTGGTTAGGAATATTGATGGCAATATTATCTGGTATTTCAAATAATTATGGAACGGTCTTACAAAAGAAAGTTGTTAATAAATTCAAAGATAATTCGAAATTTATGAGGACAATTGTTAAGAAACCGTTATGGTTAATAGGATTAATATTGCAAAACATTATTGGCGGGATCCTTTATTTTATAGCTCAATTTTATATAGGCCCAACTTTAATTCCAGGCCTTATGGGAGCTGGATTAATAGTTTTGGCAATAGGATCTGTAAAAATTATAGGAGAACAATTAGAATCTTCAGAAATAGTGGGAATTCTTTTAATGGTTATTGCAATCGCATTTATTGGATTGAGTAATATGGCAATAGATGTAGAAGCACAGAATTTTTTAGATTGGGTGCTGATATTAAGAATAATGACTTTTACTATAATCTTGTTTATTCTAGCGGGAGCCTTCTATTTATTACAAATTAAAGGGATTAATAAAGGTATATCGTTGGCAATTTTCTCTGGATTTATGTTTGCATTATCGAATTTTTGGATAAGTCCTTTAATGGGTGTACTTGCTCATGTATTTGGAGGTACAGCAGTTTTAACTGAAATTCTAATTTTTATAATTTCATTAATAGTTTTGGCGTTTACTACTATATTTGGTATAATAACAATTCAAAAATCATTCAGAGTAGGTCAGGCAAGTAATTTAATTCCTATTCAGCAAATCCCAATTCAAATAGCGCCACCCTTTTATTTCCTTATTGTTTACTTTCTTCCTATTCCTGGTGTATATTCTCTATTATTTCTAATTATAGGTATTGGTTTAGTTATAATAAGTTCCTTTTTACTTGGAAAGAGACAGACCCAAATAGAAAGCATAAAATAAATTATTAATCAGATTATCTAATAAATTATACTATATTCAAAAATTTAATTATATGGGATAATCATGGTAAAAGTAATATTCTTTCAACCTCACCCAGATGATTTAGAATTAAAGTGCGGGCATTTGATTCATTATCTTGCTGCTAAAAGTCAAAAAAAAAATATTATTAAAATTGCTTCAATTACTAAAGGAGAATATGGACTTCCAGGATTTAAATATGATAAGTTTAAGGGTGATTTTTTAGCAAAAATAAGAACAAAAGAGCTATACGCTGCTTTATCTATCCATGGAATTAATCCCGAAGATATTCACTTTTTTGGTTACATAGATGGATTTGTAGAATTTAAAAGAGAAATTATAATGAAAATTGTGGATTACTTAAATGAAGAAAAGCCTGATATAATTTTTGCTCCTGAAGCTATCTATACATGGTATTATCATATGGATCATATCAATCCCGGTAAAGCAATTTTTCATATTATTTATAAGAAACTAATTGATTTTACCCCTAAATTATATTTCTATGGATCTTTAAATCCGAATTTCTTCTTTGGATTTAGAAAGAAAGATTTTGTATTAATTAGAAATTTACTCTCTTGTCATAAGACTCAATATTGGTTAATTAATAGATTAATGAGAATTTATAAACTCTCAACAAGGTTAAATGGATTAAAAATAAGGGAATGTAAATATGCTGAAAAATATCGAATGGTTTATTTTAAGAAAAGAAATTTAGAGAAAAATAAGCCTTCATTTATAATAAAGATTTTAAGCCACTGGTTTTCTTGTTGGCCATGGTTTAAAGCCCAGTATCCAGAATATATATTGAAAGATCTAAAAAAGAAAAAAAAGATTAAAAAAAAGAGTTATTTATAATTTTATTAACTTTATTATTAACTAAATCTGAATAAGAAATTACAAAAAGAAATTAAAGTAATGTAAAAGGTGTAATTAATGGCAACAATTGAGCAAGTTAAAGAAGCTCTCAATAAATGGGCTAAAGCATTGGATGACCCCGAGATTGCAGAAGAATTTGAAGGGTTCAATAAGACAATGCAATTTGTATTTGCTGATATTGATTTAAAATTAAAAATGATTTTTGAGAATAAGACAGTTAAAATAGAAGAAGGCTTCGATGAAAATGCTGAAATGGGTTTAGAAACCACCTCTGACCTTTTTGTAGGCATTGCTACTGGAGAGATTGATCCTATGGAAGCATTCATGGAAGGGGAACTTAAAACTAAAGGAGATATGAATGCATTACAAAGATTAGAAATCTTTATGGACATTGATTAGGTTTAAAATAAATAATCTAAAGAAAGAATATGATAAAAAATGGAACCAATTGGTTTTAGTAAACAAAAGGCACAGGATGTTTTAGAAAAGCAAGATATAGACGTTTTAGTTGTGTCAAGTCCTATTAATGTATTTTATACTACAGGTTTGCCTACATTACACGTGGCACCTAATCCTATCCTTTATGTGTTATATAATCAGTTCCCTAGCCTCTCTTTGGTAAAAAGGAATGGTGAAGAAAGTCTAATTACTTGGATAACATACAATAGCGTAGACAAATTCTCGTGGGTTAAAGATGTTAGTGGAATTGCGTCTCCTAAGGCAGCAATGGTAGAGGTTTCGGATAGAATTGAAAAATGGGGTTTATCAGAAAAAAAAATTGCGTACGAATCTTTAATGCCGTCCTATCAATCTGAATTCTTAAGAAAAAGATTTCCTAATGCCAATTTTATTAATGGAGATCAAGCACTATTAGATATGCGATTGATTAAGTCAGAAGAAGAAGTAAGACGTATAAAGAAATCAACAGAAATTTCCGAAAAGGCAATAGAAGCAATGATAGACGCAGCTCGAGAAGGTTTAACTGATATTGAATTATTGCAAATAGCCCGTAGAACCATAGTTGATGAGGGAGCAGAAGGATGGGATCACCTCACTATGAATCTTGGACCTTCTGATCCTGAGGCTCCAGGAATTGGGATTTCCATGAAGTCAGGAGATCTTAATAGATTTGATATTGGAACAATTTGGAAAGGATATGTTTCTGATATTAGTAGGGAAATGGTAATTGGACAAATACCTGAAGGTGCTGAGGAAACCATGGACAGAATGATTAAAGTCCAAGAATTTTGCGCCAACAATATTCGACCAGGAGTGAATATGAAAGAAGTATATACTAATGCGAATAATTTTCATAAATCCTTAACTAAACGAGGGAGATGTTTTATCACTGCGCATAGTATTGGGTTAGAAGTTGAAGAAATCCATCTTTTCAGTCCAATGAGAAAACTTGAGAGGTTATTCGAAATGAATATGGTATTCGATATTGAAGTTTGGCAGAATTTCAAGAATCAAGGATTGATTGGAATAGAAGATTGCTATAGGATTACTAAATCTGGTTGTGAAAGACTTTCTAGTTTAGATAAAAACATTTTCGTAAAGTAGACAAAATAATTCCTTCTCTGGATATTTATTAATAATAAAAAAGTAATATCTAACATTATGGATTTTGTAAAATTTGGTATAATTGGAACTGGCGCTGTATGGGGCTATCACCGGCTTGGTGCTAAGAATAATCCAAAAATAAAGTTTATTTCAGCATATGATACCAATGAGAGAAACTTAAATAGAGCAGCAAAATTTTCTAAGCTGGAAACTTATTCAAAATTGGATAGATTTTTTAAAAGTGATATTGATGCTGTTCTTGTGATGGTACCTCATTATCTTCATAAAGATATTGTTGTTGCGGCAGCTGAAGCTGGAAAGCATGTTATTTGTGAAAAACCGATGGCAACCACGCTTGAAGAGTGCGATGATATGATTGCGGCGACTAAGAAAGCAGGAATTAAATTTATGATTGCAGAGAATCACCGCTTTCTTCCAGCTCATCAATATATGAAAAATGTTATAGATCGTGGTCTTATTGGAGACGTTTTCCTTGGACGGTCTTATGAGGGAGCATTTGTTACAGCTGATCAATTTCTTGATCCCGATAGATGGAATTTTACCTATGACAAAGGGGGAGGTGGGGTTGTTGCAGATCAAGGAATTCATAAATTTACTTTTTTGAACTGGCTTTTGGGTGAGGTTTATTCTGCGCAAGCTTGGCTAGGAAAAGCTATAAACTCACCCTCTAATAAAGGAGAGGACACTGCAATTGTACTTCTACGATATAAAAGCGGGGCAATGATTACGGTTGATATATCATCTTTGACAATCCATCCTCTAACTAATAGAACTGAGTTACACGGTACCAAGGGTACTATCCTTGAGGATCATTCTTGGGAAAAACCAGTGCAAGTTTTTTCTTCTCATTTAGATGCGGAGGTTAAGGGAGAATTTTATACTCCAATAATAGAACATGGACCATTTCCGAAATACTACAAAATATCGATGGGCTATGAAGATGCCTATTTTACTGAATGTATTTTGGAGGATAAAACTCCTGAGTTCACTCCTGAACAAGCCAAACAAGGAGTTGCTATAGTACTTCTTTCTTATCTTTCAGCTAAAAAAGGAGATATTGCAACAATGAATGATTTAATGAAAATTTACAATACAACAGGCACAAGAAGCATTCTAGAAGGATTAGATAAGGTAGTACAAAAAAATTATGAGCATATCAAATGGTAAATATGATTTAGCTCATTATTATTTTTAATTTTCTCTTTAAAAATTTCTTTTAGGATTTCACATCTCGTTTAACCAATGTTATTAAAAAAGGCGAAAAAAAGTTTAAATTCTCGTTATTTTTAAAGTATGAACTCCATCTTCTTTTATTTGTATCGAAATTAATTGTTCTTCTTCTATTTTCTCAATATCTCCTTTAGATACTTTTATTTCATAACCTCTTGGATAATGTACTTTTGGAATGTATAAAGTCGTTGGAGCTCTAATTGAAGAATCACCATCGAATTCAAAATAGAAAGTGCCTTCTTTAATATCAAATTCCATTTTTATAGGGGTACCTCCACATCGAACAACTCTCGGTCGACAAAATCCCTCAATTGCTCTACCACCGCTATTTATATCTTCAGTATTAAGTTGTTGGCTTCTACTGAATATTGAAAGATCTTCTAAATTCCACTGATCTCCCCAATCATTTGTATTATCTGCAGTATAATTCCATTGGGTTGAGTGTAATAGATTTACATCCAAGGCATTATAGTACATTGTTAACAATTTGATATGCTTTTTCCAAGCGATATCTGGGTCAGTTTTAAATTTTTGATAGGCCTCTTTATTATTGAGATCAAAAGGTAAACCAAATTCCCCTATTAAAGTCGGAATCCCTCCATGGACTGATTTTGCAATACTTTTAATCTTACTCAGTTGCCGAATAAACATCTCTTGGACATTTCCTTTTCCCATAATTATTTTATCTTCTGGAAGATCATAATTTGCTTTTATCATAGCGCGTTTTGTACCCAGAGTGGCTGCATCATACCAATGTCCTGCATGTACAACATTTTCTGGTACTTTAAAAGTTAATCCTTCCCCTTTTAGCATTCTTATTGGATGACTTTCAAAAAATATAATTGAATCAGGAATAATTTCTCTAATATTTTTGGTATACTTTTCTATAAATGGTGATAAATAATCTTGATAAAAGTCGACCTTTTTATGATCTTTAACTACAAAATAGTCATTATTTAGAATTATAGGTTCTCTATTTTCATCTAATTCCCATATACCTTCTTTTCTCCAAATATCTTCAGCACCCTCGAGCCAGCATGAAATTTTTCCTTTATTTAATTCATCTCTTCTTGTTTCTTTTATACCAAATCGTTTGACCTCGTTAAATCCAATTGTTCTCGTATAACCTGAGCCAGTTAACATTGCATCAAAAGGTGTAAAAATATAACCTAACTCCTCGCTTAACTTCTCAGCTCCAACGCCGTCAACCCTTTTTTCAATCCAGCCCTGTTCAGGTTCATTTAAGGTATCAAATCCAACTATTAAAGGATTATCTTTAACTCTTAATGCTACTTGTTTAATAGCATTAATGTAATGTTGTTGTAAATAATCTTGAGCATTGATTCCATCAATGATGCATGATGGTGCAAAATCTTTTCCTCCAAAAAACAATGTCCACATAGTTCCATTCGCAAATCTCATAGCATTACTGGACCAGTGCATTGGAGGATATGTATTAGGATTTTTAGAATCATATCTATACTGCATTACTAACGCAGCCTCAGAGGCATCAAATTTCGTAAAATCTAGACCAATTTTCTCAAAAATCCATCCTGGTGCACCATCTCCACCAGACATGCGGCTCCAAACGTCTTGATGAGGATCAATAAAAGTGTAAAAACCAAATTCAGTTGCAATATTTAAAACTTCTTCTATATAATCAAGATACTCTTTATCATACTCTTTTGGACCTTTATGTTCAATTGCCTCCCATGTAATTAAAAATCGTAAGCAATTGAACCCCCAATGTTTTAATCTTTTAAAATTTTCATTAGCTTTTTTTATTGGAAAAGGACGACCAACAAATGAAACTTTTCGATGATCAGTGAAATTTGTTTTAAGATGTGTTGCTCCATTCGGAGTAAATGGGACTTTTGAGCTCCCACCCAAATTTACTCCCCTTAAAAGTACAGTTCGTCCTTTTTCATCAATAAACCATTCCTTTTTAATTTTAAGCGACATGATGTATAAATCTATTTTTTTTTATGAAAATAATATCTATCAAAAGTAAAATAAACTTTTTCTGTATTTTCTTCTATAAAAAATTGAACTTTTATTTTTCTATTTGGATATGCAATTGGTACATAAAATTTCAATTGATCAATATTTTCAGAGACAAGTGGTAATTTCATGGGTATAAAAAAATCTAAAGATTCTTTAATTTCAGCATAAAGAATATCATTTTCGAATGAAATATTTATATTCTCAAGGTTTTTATAAGTGGAGTATTTCCCTGTTAATGACTTCAATTTCTTGTATATGTTTAGTGCAGGAGTTGCTTTATTGATTTCTATTCCCAATAGAAATCCAAGAAATAAATGAGCTAAAGAGCTTAAAACTATTGAAGCATTACAATTTGCTCCGATTATAACTCCCATTTTTTCTTCAGGAAGTAGTGCTAAAAATGCAGTAGAAGATCCTACATCCCCTCCATGATGAATTAATCTATGTCCGAAAAAATCCTTTTCTATTACCCAACCAAAGCCATACCAAGCATCTTTACATCCAAGTGTTTCTTTTGGTATTTTTATATAAGGAGTCCACATTTGTTCTAATAATGATTGGTGAATAATCCTCGAGTTATTAAATACACCTCCATTAATCAAGGTAATTAAATAATTTTGCATTTCTCTTGCTGAGCTTACTAATCCTCCAGGAGCATAAATAATCTTATCAAATGGATGAGAAGCTTCTTTATATTGTTCTTTTTCTTTAGAAGGAATATAACCTGTTAATACATCATTATCTCTTTCAAATTTTTCCTTTAAATAAATGGACCTATACATATTTAGAGGTTCAAGTATGTATTTCCTAATATACGCTTCAAATTTCATGTTTGTTAATTTTTCAATGATAAGGCCAGCACAAGTAAACATATCATTATTATAGAAGAAATTTTTGTCAGGTTCATCAAAAATTTCTGTAACTGCGTTATTAATATGGAGAAAGAAATCATTCCAGCTACTCATAGGAACTGTGACATCAGAATTCCCAAGTTGACGTACTAGGGCTACCACATTACCACTTAATTCAGGAATTCCTGAGGAATGTGATAATAAATGACAAACTTTTATTGGATTTTTATTATCTCCTAATTTAAAATTAAGATATTTATTCACAGGATCTTGAAGGTTTATTTTCCCTTCTTGTACAAGTTGTAATAAAGCTAGAGCTGTAAATGACTTTGATATAGAACCAATTCCAAATAATGTATTTTCTGTAAATGGAAGATTTTTTTCTATATTTCTTGCTCCAAATCCTTTAGCATAGATAGGTTTTCCATGCTCAACAATTCCAATCGAAAGTCCGGGAATTTTAAAATCTCTCATTAAATCTACTACTTTCTGTTCAATTTCTTTAAATCTTTCCATTATATTTTTAACCTTTTTTCAAAAACAATTGGATTATGTAATCCTTTAAATAACAGTTTCTTTTATATTTTATTTTCCAATATCTATTAGAAGGATATAATGTTTTATCTGATAAAACTAAATAATATTTATTATTAAATTTCTGAAGAATTCATTTGATAATGCTCAATAACGATCTATTAGATTTTTTAGTGGATTTTTTTTCCATTAATGATTTAAATAAACTTCATGAAACATATGGCGGAGGAAGAATTTTTTCATCTCCAATAATAGGAGTTGCCAGTGGTAATGATCCAATATTCAAAAAATTTAAAGTGGTAGTTGGCCCTGAACATTTAACTCCGATTGAAATGTGGTTAGCTTCTGGACAGGATAGTATATCCCCATCAAAATTGCGCATAATATCTATAGTTTTTCCATTTAGTGACGAAATTCGAAAAGAAAGTAGAAATTCTACACAGTTATCACGAATAAAATTACCTGCTGAAATTTATTCACTAGGTCGAAATTATGCCAATGCTTTTAAAGCTGAAACATTAAGACAGACAATTAAATTTCTTCTGAAAAGGGGATATAGAGCTGTTGCTGGAATGTTAAGTGAATCATTTAGTATCATTGTAAGAGGTGGATTTTATTCAACATGGTCTGAACGACACATAGCGTTTGCCGCTGGATTGGGAACCTTTAGTTTACATGAAGGATTGATAACAGATTTAGGTTGCAATGTCCGACTTGCTTCAATTATAACAAACGCTCCTTTTAAGGTAACTAGTAGAAAGACGGATGAACCTTATAAAAATTGTCTATTTTATGCTAAAAATCTTTGCAGAGAGTGTGAAAAAAAATGTCCAGGTAAAGCTATAACTGAAGCTGGACATGATAAAATAAAGTGTTATGAATACGGTCAAAAAATCGCAATAAAAATGATTCAAAGAATTGGTCCAATCCTAAAACCCCACATAAGAAGAGTAAATGGGAAATTAAGACCTGAAGTTTATCCTGTTGGTTGTGCTTTTTGCCAGTTTGATGTTCCTTGTATGGATAAAAATCCAATGGCTAATGAATACCAGTAGTAATTTTCTTATACTATTTTAAATAGTGTTTTATTATCAATTAAAAAATTCGGTGTTTTAAAATAGAAGAATCAAAATTTAAGATTTTTGATGCTCATATACATACCTTTGGGACGTTTTTAGATAAGAATGACGATATAATTAGTTATATGGATAAACATAATGTTGAAAAAGCTGTTTTAACAACAATAAACAGAGCAGTAAGTTCTAAAACTTTTCTAAAAGAAATCGAAGGAATAAGTATAATGAATTACGAAGATAATAATTTATCCAAGGTGTTTGAACGCATGAAAAATAATATGCCAAAAGGTCAATTAGATCATCAAGATGTTATAAATATTGCAAAAAAGGCTCCGAAAAGATTTTATAAATTTTTCTGGTTTAATCCAAATATACCTCCCGAAGATGAAGACAAGAGTTATAAAATTTTAGAAACTCATTTTAAAAAAGGTTTCTGTGGAGTAAAAATTCATTCTGGTATTCATTTAATAAAAATTCCAAGGGATATACTGAAATTAGTGGATTTTATGCAGAATTATAATCAAAATTTTCCACTTTTTATCCATTTCACTCCAAAATTCACCGTTTTTGATGGAATTAGTAGCTATAATCTTTCAAAACTTGCAACAAAATATCCAGATCTTAAAATTATTATCGGACATGCAGCTTTAGCAATGGAATTAGCTATTGATTTATCCATAAGTTTGAAAAAATATGAGAACGTCTTTTTCGAGACTTCTTGTTCAATCCCATATGGAATTCTAAATCTAATTAGAAATGTTGGGAGTAAAAGAATTCTTTTTGGCTCTGACTCGCCCGTGACGAATCCTCTACGGCTTGAAATTGATAAAATTTTATGCTTACCAATCACAAATGAAGAAAAACAAGATATTTTCTATAACAATAGTTTTTCATTATTTGGGCAATAAAACTTTTTCATTCCAAATTATCATGATACTGCTTGAATTTTTTTTAAAATAACTGTTCCTAACTTTAATTTTTCTAATATGGTATTGTATCATTAAATGTAGAAATTCAAAGAATTTACAAATTAAAATTTTTTGTAAACTAGTTAATTATTTTCATTTTAATAATAAATTAATTAAATAAGATAACGTAAATTTTATTATAATCAATTTAAAAATTTTAATTAAAGATACTGTAGATTATTCAATGGATAATAAAAATTACAAGGAAGATGATAACTGGGATTTAATAGAAGTCTCAAAGGTTAACGACAAAATTATTAAAAAGCTTCTAAATTATCTTAAGTATGATATTTCGGAAAATTTTTTCATTTCCTTTGAGAGTCTATTAAAATTAGGAAATAAAATTCCAGAATACACAATCGAAAGTATCATTAAAGAATTGGACCAAACCCATAATTTTAAAAAAGAATTATTTCAATTCATATTAAATTTTACAAAAAATGGAATTGTTGAGTACCATCTTTTACCTCAGTTGTACAATCCTGATTTCATTATACGTGCTCGAGCAGTTATGAAAATTAAAGAAAATAATGATATTAAATACATTAAATTTTTATTACCCTTATTGGAGGATCCGGATGATTCAGTTCGTTGGAGTATAATTAGATACCTTGCCAATTTTAGAGATAATCCTATTATTATTAATGAATTAAATAATCATTTAGACAAAGAGCTAAATCCAATTATTTATGAAAACTTAAGAGATATTTTGGGAGAATAATCTCATTTTACTTTTTTTAATTTACTCAACTAGAAGGGTTCATCTTTTAGTAGTCGAGAATATCAGTAACTTATTTTGAAAAGTAAAGAATTAAAAAAGACAATTTTAATTATAATAATAAGCTAATATCAAAGAACTATTAATAGATATATTAAGCACTATTTCAGCGACGTTACAGAAATGAAGATTAAAACAATAGAATCAAAAAATTAATTTGGTTGAGGATATAAATCATTTTTAAAAAGGTGTTATAATATTCCAACATATGATTATACTTTTAAAATTCTTTTATTGGGAGACGCATCTGTAGGGAAAACTTCTTTTTCGAAAAGATATTGTTATAATATTTTTAATCCTGCAGAGCGATTAACAATTGGAGTAGATTTCCTTGTTAAGACCATAGAATTACATGGTAAGAAGATAAAATTACAGATTTGGGATGTAGGAGGAGAAGAAAGGTTTAGATTTTTACTACCCACATATTGTTTGGGGGCAAATGCCGCTTTTCTTCTCTATGATATTACTCGTCCTCCCACTTTAGATAATATACCCGAGTGGGTAAGTATAGTAAGACAAAAAGCAGGCGGAATTCCGATAATACTTGTTGGATCAAAAATAGATTTAGATACTCAACGCAAAATATCAAGAGATTTTGGGATTCAAATATCTGAAAGAAATAATTTCTCAGGATTTGGAGAAATTTCAAGCAAAACTGGACAAAATGTCAATAAAACGTTTGAAGTACTTACAGAATTGACTCTAGAAAAGATGAAAAATAGGTGATCTTATGGAAGAAAGCGAATTTTTACCTCTCAGTTCTTTATTTGATGCGATTGGTGTTATCGAAAAAGGCATTGAGAAAATATATCATTATTTATTAAAAAATGTTAGAATCGATAATTTAAGAGACGTATCTTCTCAATTTGGTCTCACTTTAAAAAGAGGTTATAAAATTTGCTCAGTATTAAATGATTTAGAGCTTGTCCAAATATATGATCGCCCAATGAAAATTCACTTGGCTACACCTGTAATACCAATATGGCAGAAAGTAATAAATAATCGGATAGAAGAATTATCGCAAGAATTTCAAGAAAAAAAGGAAAAAGCGGAAATTGCATTGGAGGATTTTTTAAAATCGTATAATCTTACTGACCAAATTAGCCAAGAGTTTGTAGAATTCATAAAATATGACTTAAATAATATTTATGAAACTTATTATACCTTTACAGCTAGAAGTGAATGTAGAATTGCAATAGGTATAAGATATGACAATGAATTAATGACCATGATTAAACAACCAGGACCAGCTCACCTACCTGAAGATATAAGAGAACCTATGAAGAATGGAATGATCAAAATTAAAGATAATGTGATAAACTTAGATATTAAAGTAATCTTTAATGCAGAGGTAGTCAAGGATTTATTAATAAGCGAAGAATTCAAACTTTTAACTAACCATATTAATCAATATGATTTAGAATTTAAAAGTATTGATGTCCACGTTACATATGATGATTTTAGCAATTTTGGTCTCACTGATGATGAATTGGTACAACCTAGTTTTGATCCCACAAATAAATTAATTGGGGCTTATATCTCAAGAAATAGTAGTATTTATAAAATCTTCCATGAAAAATTTAACGAATTGTTTGTAAAGGGGATCCCCATTAATAACTTCATAAATGAAAATAAAGATTTAGGCATTGAACCACTTAATGCAAAGCAAAACTTTGTTTTATGCCTTTTATAAAAAATTGAAAAATTAAATAAAAGAATATAAAAATTTAATTAAAATTAGAACTTTGGTTCTTGATTGCTCTTTCTCAACATGGTTTCTCTGAATTTTTCAAGTTGTTTTCTTGGGGTTACTGTAGGACGTTCATACCGTTTTAGATTTTTCTTTATTCCAAATAGATATTTCGCTATATTTTTCAGTTTTTCTACGTCATAACGCATCATCATTGTTATTGTTTCCATTTGTGGTGACCCCCCTCCATGTAACCCTGCTACCTGAACCACTCCTGCGAGATCTGATACTGCCATTGCCTCAATCCCTTTAAAACACCTTAAAATATTCTCAGGTTTGACCCGAGGATTTCGTTGTAAGTATTTCATGGCAAGGTCACCTACTTCTTCACTAAAAAAAGATTCTTCAAAAGGTAATGTTGCAATTAAGCCACCAGAAAGATCCGCTAATATTTTAAATTCCTCATAAATCATCTCTCCCGCAAGTCTTCTTCCAGCGTTTGTTAAAACCTCATCTGGTACTTGGGTTCCTGAGGGTGCTTTTTCAGAATGTTTTGCGCTTGATTCTCCAGCAGCAAATACGAGTTCAGCTGTACCTATAATATGAGATATTTTATCTCTCGCGTGAGAAGTCTTTTCAATGCCATTATATTCTGCCACTAATGCAGCAGCACTTGCAATTACTTCAGATACTGCTGGTTTACAACCAGTATAGCTATGGCGATGATAATGAGCAAACATAAGAGCTAAAAAACCAGCATAAGGAGTTTGTCTTGGATCACCATGACCATTCAAGAAAACACGGTCATTTGGCACAAAAACGTCATCAAAAATGATAAAAGTTTCACAATCTCCAATCTCTATACCAGGAGCCTCAATATATTTGCTTTTTCTGAAATTCGCAGGGCGCGTAAGTAATTTTACACCATCCCAATCTGTTGGTAAGGCGAAAGCTACAGCATAGTCTTTATCTTCAGGTCCCATATATCTACACGGAACAACTATCATCTCATCAGCATAGGGTGTATTTGTAATATTAACTTTACATCCCCTAACTACTATACCATGTTCTCTTGTTTCGATGACTCTTAGATATTGATCTGGATCTTCTTGTTCATGTGGTCTTTTCAAACGATCTCCCTTAGCATCAGTTTGAGCACAACTAGCCACAAGGTCATTTTCTTGAAAATATTCCATATATTTATTAAATCTTATATAGTGATCTGTTCCAAGGGCTTGGTCCATTTCGTATGTAATTACTGAGAGTGCATTAAGTGCATCAATTCCCATACATCTCTGGATACATCCCCCACAACGATGACAAAGTTGTCTGGTCATTAATTGTTTTTTTAATAAATCATCTTCACTCTGATGAATATGACAAAATCGATTAATCTTCTTACCCGTCAAATGGCTCGTAGCAGTACAGACATCTTCCCACTCCGGGTCATGGGCTTTATCAAAAGTTTCTTTTATAATTCTCATTCCCCCTTTTAAACGAGGATCGTCTCGACCAACTTTTTCTTCGCCGATATAGACGTTGGGTTTCATTTTATATAATCTTTGGATATAATCTTCATAAGTTTTCATTTTATAACCCTTTAAATTATAATTTTTAATAAAAATAATTTTTTTCGATTAATAAATAAAACTCCTATTTTCTTTAATATTGTTTTAGAAGAATTCACTAAAATAACTGTTCAGTTAGAAAAAAAGAAAAAAAATTTATAATTTAGTTTTGAATTTCTTATTGGATCTAATCATATCTTTTATACGTAAAGACTAACCAGAAAAAGCCGACTACTCCTATTATAAATGCAATTAAGATTATATAATTGGGCCAAATTGCATACCAAGGAGTACCAAACCATGATAACATTACTGAGAGCGTTTGAACCGCCATAACACTTAAAACAACTAGACCCATACCCATGGCATATTCCTCTTCTCGAAACATGCCAATTCCAGAAACTATAGCCCAAAATCCTAGTACTGCTGAAAGTAAACCAGAAGGTCCAAGAATAGTAAGTGCTGCTGCAACATAGGGATTTGATAGATCAATACCTAGACTAATTCCTCCCCACGCTAAGAGATTGAGTATACCTACAAAGACAAAGAGAGCACCGATGATTATCAATAATATGTTTAACAATTCATTAGAATCTTTTTTTTTACCTTCGCTCATTTTTTTTCCACTAGATACATTTAATTTTGTATTAAATGTTGATGAAAATAATACGAATACGTATATATAAATTTTTAATATTTAAATAATAAATTCTGGAACCTTAAAATTTTGTTCAGCAATAATTATAGTTCAGAGAGCGTTTAATTTTTAAAAAATCCTAAGATGAATCTTTGAAAATATGAAAACCTCACATTCATTTCAATTTCACTATAAAATGCTTCTAGTTGAGGAGTATTTTTATGGATCTCATTAATAAAGATTTGTTCCAATTATAGAGGTAATATTTTGATTTTAGTTATAAAATTTGTTTAGTGAACATTGATAAAGTATAAATCTAAACCTTATTTCCAATTGAAAAAAAAAAGTTTTTTAATTTTTTACTAAGAAATTTGGTTTATTATGAAAAGTGCTTTGCTAATCAATAACTCTCCTTCTTCAACTGAAATAATTCCTCTATTGATGAAAACGTTCACTTGATTGATGAATGCTTCGAGGAGTTGGCGAGCTGCCAATAAATTCCCATTTGCTATTGCCCTACTTGACATATCCAATTTTAATGTCAAAGATTTTCCTTGACCTTCTCTCAAGATTCCCTCATCAACCATATCATTTACTAAGTCTGTAAGACTTTGAATTTTCTGTATGGGGGTATCAAGTACGGTAGTGCGCGGATATGGATCCTCATTACCAGCATCACCATCAATAAGATATGGAAGATCTACAATACCAATAGGATTTTTAATATCGGGACTAGTCCAATCACTCCAGGAATTATATTCAACAATATTATTCACTCCAGCATCATATGCCTGACATTCAAATTGCACTTTACAGTTGTCGATAAAATCATTCCATTCTATTTTATTATCAACTGAATTAGAGTCAATATAAATGCCATAAAAGCCATTCTCAGAAATTATATTGTTTGAGATAGCAATATCCGAAGATAATAATAGATATATTCCGTTTTTCAAGGATTCCTTAATTGTATTAAAAGAAAATTGAACGTTACTGCATTCCTCAATTGTAATTGCGTCTCCATATATCTCCGTAATAGTTTCGTCTCCATTTTCTAAGAAAGTGTTTTCTGTGATTTCGGAATCATAACATTGCCACGCCCAGATTCCGTAACTATTATGTTTTATTGTATTTTTGAATACACTGTATTCAGTGGTTTGATAGATGGACATACCAAGAAAGTTTTGATAAACTATATTTCCAATGACTTGAGTTCCGTCAGAATAATAATTGGTGTGAATCCCAAAAACACAACCATGAACTTCGTTATTTTCCACATAATTGTTATCGCTATCAAATAAGGTCGCAATTCCGAACCTTTGATTACTCACGTCATTTTCCCCAATATAATTGTTGTGACTTTCTATTAAATAAATACCTCGATAATTGTTAATTACCTCATTTCTTTCGATAAGATTATCAGAACTCGACTCTAATTTTATTCCCATCTCTGCGTTATTACAAATATAATTATCGGCAATGGTATTATGGGAGTTGTCATCTTCCAAATCATATCTATAAAACTTTATCCCACGTCCATTATATTCAATGTGATTTCCTGAAATTTCGTTATAGGATGTTCTCAGGGAGATACCTTCACCATTATACATTACTGTATTTGACAAAATTAGGTTATTTGAACTGTCTTCTTGCATGTGTATTCCATACCCTCCATTAAAATTTGCGGTGTTATCAAAAATTTCATTATAGCAACTTGAACGATCTAATCCTATCCCGTATTCGTCGTTATTACAAACATAATTATCAGCAATGATATTATGATTAGAGTTGGGTCCCGTTTCGGTTCTCGAAAGATGGATCCCACGTCCATTATACTCAATGTGATTTTCTGAAATTGTGTTATAGGGTGTTTCCACCAAGATACCTTCGCCATTATACATTACTGTATTTGACAAAATCAGGTTATTTGAACTGTCAGCTGTTATGTGTATTCCAAGCCATCCATTAAAATTTACGGTGTTATCAAAAATTTCATTATAGGTACTACTAGGTGCCAAATTTATTCCCTTAACTCCATTGTCATTTACAATGTTGCCTTGAATATAATTATGATCACTCTCAAAGATGTTTATTCCGAATTCCGTATTTTGATAAACGTTATTCTGTTCAATAACGTTATTCGTACAACATGGATCTAAAGTTATTCCCATTTTATTATTCGAGATATCGTTTCCTCTGATTCTCCCATTAGTAACATGCCCTAACCAAATACCAGAATCATAAGCATAATTAACAATGCAATTCTCGAGTATGAAGTATTTATTTGACTTTATAATAAAAATACCCTTTCCATAATCTGATGCATCGATGATCACATTACTAATGATATATGGATAATCTATAGATGATCCATCACCTCCACTACACCAAGGTTCATCAAGAGCTTTTTCCCATGTCATACCTTCAATTCCTGTATCATCAATTGAAATATTAGACAAATACCATAAATTAGAAGTTTTTAAATTATAGCCTATACTTTTCGGGGCATTAATCTCTGCTCTAACAGCAAAGAGCATTAATATTGCAACTAAAACACTAAAGCAAATTAACATTCCTTTTTTCATTAATCTCACCCTTCTATTAATTTTTGGTTAAATCCAAGCAAATACGTTGGTTTTTCTTGTCTTTACCAACCTATTATTTCTTGGTACTATTTATTTAGGTTGTTATTATATTTAAATGTATTAACAATTTTAACATGCAAAATCGAATTTTTGGTGGTAAAAATAACCAATTTACCTTCAAATTTTGTTCACCAATAATTATAGTTCAGAGAGCGTTTAATTTTTAAAAAATCCTAATATGAATCTTTGAAAATATTAAATTTTTAAACAACTTCAATAAATTTTAACTTAAAACTTTGTAAAAGGCTTAATTAATCATTTAATTAAATTATATAAATAAAGAAGTTAATTTTGTGTTATTCTACTTATTATTATAGGAATTTAAAAAAACATGAAAGGTTCATTTACTCCAGAGGCAATTATATCAGATTTTTTAAGTGGCAAACTGAATTTTGCATTAGCAGCAGATTTATTAATATCCCTCTTAGAAAAAAGTAATAATCCTGAAGTACGAAGAAACAGTATTCTGGCTCTCGAAAGATTAAAAGGTAGTAATGAAAAAATCTTTAATATACTTGAGAATTGCTTACTATCTGATGAAAATCATTTTATCCGAAGTGCTGCTGCTAAATTAATAGGACAAACATATCTCAAATACGGATTAAAAACGTTATTATGGGTAATAGAACATGATAAATCGCCAATTGTGATACACACAATAATTAATATGGCTGAAAATGAAACTAATTATCATTTTAAATCAATTGAAAAAGCGATTTCTAAATGGATTGAAGGCTTTTCCACTCATTTAGGTGTCGTACCAAAAGAATCTAGATTTTTTTTAGATTTAGAAGTGTTCTTTGCTCAAGATAAATATAATTATGAAATTACACCATTAACTTATATTTATTATAAGAAGATAAGTTGCATAAATAATGGTAACCCTTGGCTTCTTATTAATAATAAACATGTCGAAATGCTTAATTTTAATTATTTCAATTGGTATTTCTTAAAGATTAATCAAGATATAATAGATTCTTTTATCGAAATAAGAGACTTAGATACTTTTCTTGATTTATATAAAAAGATTGAACTGAGAAAATCCAATGTAACAACTATTCCTAAATCATTAATCTATCTAGATTCTCTAAAAAAGTTAAAATTAAAAAGAAATAATCTCGCGAAATTTCCTGAATTTTTAACGCAAATTGAGAGTCTTCAAGAATTAGATTTAAGTTATAATTCTATAAGAGAAATCCCCGCTTCTATCATGAATCTTAAAAATTTAAGGATTCTAAAATTAAATAACAATAACATTCAAAAAATTTCTAAAGGAATGAAATCTTATTTGAGTTCTTTACAAATTTTTGATAAATAATGACTAATCTGTTAAATTATTAATTCTCCTTACTTACTTTTATAGTTTAAATCTCAGATAATTATATATAAAATGAAAGATAAACCTATTATCAATTGAAAAAAGAAATCTATTTAATGGTGTAATTCATGGAGGAAAAACCAAAAATTAACGGAGGAGATGTTTTGATAAAATGTCTCCTTGCAGAAAATGTTAGATATATGTTTGGTATTATCGGTGGACAATTTTTAAATATGTTTGATGCAATTTATCGATGGGGTCGAGAACAAGGTATTGAAACTGTCATGTTCAGACATGAACAAGCAGCAGCTCATGCAGCAGATGCATGGGCAAGATTAACTAATACTCCAGGTGTATGTTTTGGAACAGCTGGACCTGGAGCAACTGATCTTGTTCCTGGTGTAGCAGCTGCTTGGAGTGATAATATACCACTAGTCGCTATAGTTAATCAGGTAAACAGTAGATTCGATGATTCATTTACTTTACAAGGAAATCTTGATCAAATTACAATGTTTAAACCAATTACAAAATATCAGAGAAGCATTAGAGATGTAGAAAAAATCCCAGATGCTGTTCAGAAGGCATTTCGTGAAGCTATAGGGGGTAGATCTAGACCAGTTTTGTTAGAATTAGTTGAGGATGCTTTTCTTGGTGAAATTGAAGAAGATCGAGTTTTAATTAACCCCCCAGTTAGTTATCGATCTCTCAGTAAACCATCTATTAGTGATGATTTGATTAATAAATCAATTGATTTATTGATGAATGCAGAAAAGCCATTAATTCTTTCTGGAGGGGGTGTTGCACGGGCAGAAGCATGGAATGAATTACAGGAATTTGCTGAATTTTTACAGATACCTGTCATCACAAGTGTAATGGGAATTGGGACAATTTCTAATAAATCAAAATGTCTAGTTGATTCTTCAATTCAAGGGTTTGGTAAAGAAATCTCTTATCAGGCTGATGTAATTTTAGCTCTGGGAACTAAGTTTTCATTTACATTAGGCCATGGTGATGAGCCTTTCTTTAAAGATTCTCAGAAAATGATACAAGTTGATATTGATCCAAGTATTATAGGAAGAGCTAAACCGATTACTCTAGGTGTTGAGGGTGACTGTAAGATATATTTAAAGCAAATGCTTGAAGAGTTTAAGAAGATAGGAAAAGTAGAAAAAAGAGATTGGACGGAAAAAGTTTTTGAAATGAAACATAAGTATATTGATGATTTTATGAAAAAAGCTTTGAAAGAGAAAATTCCAATTACTCCACAGAGAATGGTGAAAGAGGTCTTAGAATTCATAGATGAAGATGCAATACTAGTTGTTGATGGTGGAGACATTGCTTGTTTTACTGTTGAACAAATGAATCTTCATAAACCACGACCACCGCTTTCTACCTTAATATCAATAGGAATGGGACACTTAGGTACATCTATTCCTTATGCTATTGGTGCCAAATTAGCTAAACCTGATAAACAAGTGATTGCTATAGTTGGAGATGGTAGTTTTCTTTTTAATATCCAAGACTTAGAGACAGCTGTCAGGTTAGGATTAAAAGATATGACTTTTGTAATAGCAAATAATCGTGCGTGGGGTATGATTAAATCATGTCAAGGTAAATATATGAAGAAGCGATTTATTGATGTAGATTTACCAGATTTTGACTTTGCAAAATGCGCTGAAGGTTTTGATTGTTATGGAGAAACAGTAACTGACCCAAATGAAATTAAGCCCGCTTTAGAGCGAGCTAGAAGTTCAAATAAACCAGCTGTAATCAATATAAAAATTGCTCAAATAATGTCAGATGGGACAAAATTAATGGCATCTATGGGAATTTTATAATTTGTACTGAAATGCTTTTCAATTTTTTTATTTGTTAATAAAAAGAGGTGTATATTTTTGAAAGGATTATACTTTACTCGAGTAAGTAAGGTAGAACTAAGAGATGACTTACCAAAACCTCAAATTCAAGCTGATGAAGTATTAATTAAAGTAAAAAGATGTGGGATCTGTGGTTCTGATATAGGATCCTTCTTAACTGGGGCTTTAGAATCACAACAAATAATTTTGGGACATGAATTTACGGGAGAAATTGTTGAAATCGGTAAAGAAATTAAAGATCTAAAAGTTGGAGATAGAGTTACAGCAAATCCAAATGTTCCATGTTTAAAGTGTAGTTACTGTAGAAAGGGACAAGAAATTTTATGTATCCATAATACAATAGGAATCACTCATAACGGAGCTTTAGCAGAGTTTGTAAAAATAAGAGCAGATCGAATTCATAGACTGCCTGATTCAGTTTCATTTGAAGAAGGCGCAATGGTAGAACCCTTAACAAATGCAATTCAAGCGGTTAAGGTTTCAGGCTTTAAAATTGGTGATAATGCCGCGGTGTTTGGAACCGGTACTATTGGTTTATTAGTTATCCAAGTACTTAAGATAGCAGGAGCAAGTAGTATTTATGCAATAGAACCTGTTGAGTCTAAACACAAATTAGCATTAGAACTTGGAGCTGATAAAGTATTCACACCTAATAAATGGAGTAGAATTACTAAACTTACTGATAAAATTGGACCAGATTTTATTTTTGATTGTGTAGCAATACCAGAAACAATAATGACTTCTCTCCAGCTTATTAAAAGAGGAGGTTTAATAATGGTTATTGGGATACATTCAGAACCTTTTGAAATGAAAGGGATACTACAATTAATGTCGAAAAATATTGCTATAAAGGGAATGTATTTAGCTGATCAAGATTCCTTTAAGACTGCATTAAGTTTATTAGAGCAGAAAAAAGTAAACGTCAAATCGCTGATAACTAAAAAAATTAAATTAGACCAAGTACCTGAAGCTTTTAATAAATTATCAAGTGGTTTGCATGATGATATTAAAATCCAAGTGGAAATTAACTAAACTCTAAACTTTTTTAATATTCTTTTTTTACATGTATTTGATCAAAATAAGAAAAAAAATTTACTTTTTTAAAGGAATTCTTCAAAAACTTTTGAAAATATTTATAAATTCTTCTATCAATAATAATGTTATTTACGAATTTCGTAAATAATGTATTTTAAATTATTAAATAAAAGGTGATTTAGATACAAACTCAACAAAGCCCCTATGATGCTAAAATATGGCTAAAATCTTATGATAAACATGTTCCACCTACCCTAAAGTATCCTAAGGAGAGCCTTGGAAAATTATTTGATAATGCAATGAGGAGGTTCCCAGATAGGGCTGCTTGTTATTTTATGAAAAGAGAATTTTCATTTAAAGAATTTAGGGATATGGTAAATAGGTTCGCTACATTTTTACAAAAAAATGGGTTAGAAAAAGGAGATAGAGTTGCTATTAATTTACCAAATTGTCCTCAATATATGGTAGCTCATTTTGGAACTCTATTGGCTGGAGGAGTAGCATCAGGATGTTCTCCTCTTCTAAGTCCTACTGAGTTAGCCTACCAGATCAATGACAGTGAATCTAAATTTTTTGTTACTCTTGATGCAGTTTATGCTAAAGTTTTAATTAAAATCCTAGAAAAAGTTCCTAAATTAAATTGTGTTATTACTACAAATATTTCGGATTATATGGGACTCGGAAAGCCGATTGTCTTCCTTGGTAAATTAATTGGAAAGATACCAAAAGGTAAAGTAGTACCTTTTCCGGGAAAATTAGTTTTAGATTTTCAAGAGGTAATGAAAACAACACCTGGTGTTAAAGAAGTGACCATCGATATTGAAAATGACTTGGCTCTACTTCAATATACAGGTGGAACTACAGGATTACCTAAAGGTACAGAATTAACTCATAAAAATATTATTTCAAATATGACCCAAATTGTTACTTGGATTGATACAGAAATAGCAAAGGAAGGAGAGATAAATCTAAGCGCATTTCCCATGTTTCATCTTGCTGGTTTACAAATGTGCATGACTACTCTTTACACATCCGCCCCTCAAATTTTAATTGCTAATCCGAGAGATACTAAACATATAATAGAAGAAGTTATTGATAAACAACCAAGATTAATGGTAAATGTACCAACTCTATATTTATCAATTAAAAATAATCCTATGATTAATAAGGTTCCAGATTCTGCTTTAGATCGACTTGAAGTCTACATATCTGGAGCAGCTCCATTTCCCGCTGAAGCAATTAGAGACTTCGAAAATTCTATGAAAGCAAAAAATAAACTAATGGAAGTATATGGAATGACAGAGACTTCACCTATCCTTACTGGAAATCCGTATTATGGAAAAAAGAAAATTGGAACCGTGGGATTACCTGTATCTGATACAGAACTTCGGATAGTGGATGTTGAAACTGGAGAGCAAGTAGAGCTCGGCAAACCTGGTGAAATAATTTGCAAAGGACCCCATGTTACAAGGGGTTATTACAAAAAACCAGATGCTAACGCCAAAACAATAATTGATGGATGGTTACATACTGGAGATGTAGGCGTAATGGATGAAGATGGATATATTACTATTGTGGATAGAACAAAAGATATGTTAATTGTTTCTGGTTATAAAGTCTATAGCGTTCATGTTGAAGATGTTTTAACAAAGCATCCTGATATCGAGATGGTGGCAATTATCGGACTAAAAGACCCTGATCGCCCTGGAAGTGAAATTGTTAAGGCAATTGTTCAACTTAAAGAAGGAGTTCAACCTACGGATTCAGTGAAGAATGATTTGAAAAAGTATGCAGCAGATCATCTTTCAAAATATGAAAATCCTAAGATCTGGGAATTTAGAGGATCTTTACCGTTGACTACTGTAGGTAAAGTTTTAAAACGAGCACTTAGAGAAGAATCAAATAAATAAAATTATGCTGATTTTTATTTATTTTTTAATTCTTTTTTTTTTATAACTTAAGATTTAAAAAACTATATTAAGAAATCCATTGTATACTATAACCATAAAATTTTATTTTTTAAAAGAAAGGAGTTGAATTAATTGGAAAATAAAAAAGGAGAAGTTCAATGCATTAATGATGAGATTTTAGAAAAACTCTCATTAAAAAATAGATATAAATTCTTGAATTATAATTTAATGACCTATTTAAGTAAGGAGCACTTTGATTTCCTCAAACAAACTCAAAAATTTTTCATTAATTTTGAAAAGAAGAATAATATTACCCATAATGAAGATTTCTATGACTGGATTCCTGAATTCGGTAAAGCAGGTTTGGTAACTCGAATACATAATTTTGAAAATTTGGATTTGAATTATGAACCGTATGGCCACACAATTGAATTTATGAGAGCTCTTGCTACTGACTTTTTTGATCCTCAACTTACTATGGGTATGGGAGCTAGTATTTTAGCTATAAGTCCCTTAATATTGCATAATGAAAATGTTGAGATTCGACTCAAAGCACTAAAAGAATTGGTAATGGGAGAGAAAATAGGCTGTATATGCATTACCGAACCAGAAAGAGGTTCAGATGCTGTTCATATGCTTACTACATGTGAGGAGCAAGAAGATGGAAGTTTTATAGTAAATGGTGAAAAAATATTTCAAACTAATGGTGCCAAGGCCGATTGGGCCGTAATGTATGCAGTAAGTGAAAAAAATAATGGAAATACAATGGCTCAATTCCTTGTTGATACTACCTGGGAAGGTTGGCAAGCAGAAAGAGTAAATATTCCCTGGACTCCTAGAATACATATTGGTAAAGAAACTTTTACTAATCTACGAGTTCCAGCCGATTGCGTTTTAGGTAAACCTGGAGATGGAAGATCCCATTTATTTGAAGGATTAAATTTGGAAAGATTAGGAATTGTTTGCCTTAATACCGCTCAAGCTTGGAATGCTATCACTCATGCTTTCATTTATGCTAATATGAGAAAGCAATTTGATCAAGTAATTTTAAAATATCAAGGAGTAGGGTTTCCTTTAGCAGATTTATGGGCTGAAACGATGAGTTTAACTTTAGCTGCATTAAATATAACCCAGATGATTGACAATAAATTGAAAGAGCACGGTACTCTCCCTAAAGAGTTTAACTTAGCTCTTGGAGCCACAGCAGCTCAATTAAAGTCTATCAGTTCTAAGTTATGCCAGCGTGTTGCTTACGAGTGTGCTAATCTTATGGGGGGTGCCGGAGTGTGTGACAATACCTTAATGCACGATTTATTAGGAATAACTAGAATTCAGGAGATTGGAGGAGGAACACGGCAAATTATGAGTTATATTATGAGTTACGCCTTGAGAGCGTTATTTAAGGCAATATAACTTTAACTTATCCTTCAATTCTTTTTATTTTCATTTTTGATAAAATTCCGAATTTTACTCTATTAGAAAGTATTATAAAATCCAAAATTAAACTCTATATAATATTAAATTAGAAAATTCGCTAATGAAACTATCTAAATTGGGACTTAAATGAAAGATTTAAAAAATAAAAATTGTCTAATAACTGGTGCCGCTAATGGGTTAGGAAAGGCTTTCGCATTAGGATTGGCACAAGAAGGCATGAATTTGTTTATCACTGATAGTGACATGGAGAACCTCGAAAAGGTGAAAAAAGAAGTAGAAAGCATTGGAGCCCAAGTTTATTCTACTAAATGTGATGTTACGAAAGTTGAAGATTTTCAAATCACAGCTGAAAAATTTGATTCGAAATTAGGAGAATTAGATCTTTTAATTAATAATGCTGGAATCGTTATAGGAGGGAGTATTTTTGAAATCACATTAGATGATTGGAAAGATTTATTAGACGTTAATTTATGGAGTATTATCCATTCTTTAAATGTATTTCTCCCAAAAATGGTTAATCGTGGTGATGGTCATATTGTTAACGTTGCTTCTGCAGCAGGAGTGATTGGAGCCACAGAACCGCTTCCCTATGTTGCATCTAAATTTGCAGTTGTGGGATTATCGGAAGCGTTATTTGGACAACTAAACAGTTATGGAATAACTGTATCTGTTATTTTACCCTTATATGTCCGAACTAACATTTTTGAGAGTTGCAAAATTAAATATTCTCAAAAACTTATTGATGATGTTTCTGAGGAGAAATTAAGAGAAATTTCTAAAGCACTCATGAAAGAAATGCATAGTAAAGCAATCCTCCCTCATCGAGCTGTCAATAAATATATCAAAGGAATTAAAAATAACCAACTTTATATATATGATAGTAAAGCAGTATTAAGTGTGTTGGCTTTAAAAGGAACTAACCAACCCCAGTTTGAAGAATTTCTGAAAGATCTCAATAAAAATAATGAAGAGAATACTAGAAGGCACTTTTTAAAATATGGAATAGATATTGATAAATATAAATAAAGAGTCATAAAAATGAACGTTGAGGACATTCAAGATGTTATATATTGCATGATTTTCGAGAATCATTAAAGGCTTTAAGTCAAAATAAAGATCCTGTTTTTAAAGGCAAATAACTATATTTTAATATAAAATTAATAATGCAATTTTTTAATATCTCGAAATCCTTATTAAATGTGTTTGATATTTAATATTTTTATTTTGAAAAATTGAATAATAGGTATTTAAGAACATTAAAGGTTAAGAAAATGAGTAATAACTGCAAATTTTGCTTTTGCACTGGAGGGGTCATGTCCGGAATTGGGAAGGGGGTAGTAACTGCCAGCATCGGGAAAGTTCTTCAATTTCGTGGATTTAAAGTCTCTGTTGTTAAAATAGATCCGTATTTAAATGTAGATCCAGGAACACTAAATCCAATTGAGCACGGAGAATGTTTTATTACGGAAGATGTATGGAATTTTAAGCCAGTATTCGAATCAGATGAAAGAAGCTATAGGATTTCGGAGATAGATCAAGATTTTGGAACCTATTCTAGAATTCTTGGCATAGAAATGCATCCTTCTCATAACATAACATCTGGTCAAATTTACCTTTCCACCATTCTAGGTGAAAGAAAGGGTAGGTTTTTAGGAAAAACAGTTCAATTAATCCCTCATGTAACAGACATAATAAAAGAGAGATTAATGGAGATTGCTGAAAGCGAAGAATTAGATGTATTATTGATTGAATGTGGAGGTACTGTCGGTGATTTAGAATCAAGTATCTTTTTGGAGGCATTTAGGCAACTTAAATTAGAATATCCTAAACGTACAGCATTTGTTCACGTAACCCTCGTACCTTATTCGAGAGCTGTAGGACAACAAAAATCAAAACCGACGCAACACTCCGTAAAAATGCTTCAAAGTATGGGGTTACAACCAGATATTATTATTGGTCGGAGTGAAAAGCCGCTTGATGATGATATAAGAAGAAAAATTTCACTCTATTCTAATGTTCCTGAAAATGCAGTAATCTCTAACCCTGATCTAGAAGTTATTTATGAATTACCTCTTCTATTTGAAGCACAAGGATTAGGAGATATTATATGTGAACTAATTGATTTAAAAGCAAAACTAGTCTCTTATAGTGAGGTTACAAATTATTCTGAATGGGTAAAAATGGTTGAGATGTATAAGAATGCTACTAAAACAATAAAAATTGGAATGCCCGGGAAATATTTCAACATTTCTGATTCATACATTTCTATAAATCAAGCGTTAGAACACGCTGCAGCTCATCAAGGATATAAGCCTGAACTTAAAATGATAAACATAACAGAGGAAACTGATATTGAAAATGAATTGAACGACTGTGATGGTATTCTACTGACTCCTGGTTTTGGAGAAAGAGCAGTCGAAGGAATGATTAGTTCTGCTGAAGTTGCCATGGAAAAGAAAATCCCGTTTCTCGGGATATGTTTTGGGGCTCAGTTGATGTATGTTGCCTTTTGTAGAAAATATCTTGGATTGAAAGGAGCAAATTCAACAGAAATAGATCCAAATACACCCTATCCAGTAGTTGATTTGCTAGAAAGTCAAAAGGGGGTGACTGAAAAAGGGGGTAGTATGAGACTAGGTGCTCAAAAAATTATCATAAATCCTGACACTAGACTTTTTAATGCTTATAAGCAACAAGAGATATTTGAACGATTCAGGCACAGATTTCATATAAAAGAAAGATTTATAACAGAAGAAGCAAAACAAAAAGGGATGGTTGTTTCAAGTAGAGATGAGACTGGAAAAATAGTGAATAGTATTGAATTGAATCGGAAAGATCACTGGATGGTAGGTACACAATTTCACCCAGAGTTTAAATCCCGTCCATATACACCTTCTCCCATTTATACTGATTATATAAATGCATGCATTGCTTATAAGAAAAAGAATAGTAGTTTTAATTGAATACCTACTCTATTATTAAGTAAATTTAGAGATTTTTAGAGAGTTATAATTTACAATTATTAGAGTTATTTTTAATAGCTAATCGATTTTTTATTAAATAATTATAAATTAAAAATTTTAATTTCATGTAAAAATGCCATTAAAAACCCCTAAAGAATATTTAGAAAGCATAAAACGTCCAGTAAATTTATATTTATTTGGCGAAAAAGTTGAGGAATTTTGGAATCATCCAATTGTAAAACCCTCAATTAATACTGTAATGAAAATTTATGAATTAGCCCAAATGGAAGAGTATAAAGATTTGATGACTGCTAAATCCCACCTTACTGGGGAGACTATAAATCGATTTACCCATATCCACCAATCTACAGATGATTTAATTAAAAAAGTTGAGATGCAAAGATTATTAGGGCAACATACCGCTTGTTGTTTTCAACGCTGTGTTGGATTCGATACTGCAAATGCATTATATAGTATAACATATGAAATGGATAAAAAATATGGTACTAATTATCATGAAAGGTTTAAAAAGTATTGGATCGAAGTTCAAAGGCAAGATCTTATGGTAGATGGAGCAATGACAGATACAAAGGGAGATCGAAGTAAACGACCTAAAGATCAACCTGATCCTGACGCATATCTGCATATTGTTGATGAGAATGATGATGGTATCATAGTACGGGGTGCAAAAGTTCATCAGACAGGATTTCTTAACTCTCATCGAGCTATAATTATGCCCACTCTCTCATTAAGGACTGGTGAAGAAGAATATGCCGTTAGTTTTGGTATTGATACAAATCAAAAGGGAATTACGTTAATATATGGAAGGCAATCCTGTGATACTCGAAAAATTGAAGAAGGTAAATTAGATATTGGGAATTTTAAGTATGGTGGACAAGAAATTTTTGTAGTGTTTGATAATGTTTTTGTACCTAGAGATAATATCTTTATGAAAGGTGAAATTGAATTCTCTGGAGAATTAGTAAATCGTTTTGCAGGATTTCATCGACAATCTTATGGAGGATGTAAAGTAGGAGTTGGAGATGTGCTTATAGGAGCTACAGCTCTAATTTCAGAATACAATGGAACTGAAAAAGCATCTCATGTAAGGGATAAACTTGTTGAGATGACACACTTAAATGAAACCTTATACAGTTGTGGCATAGCTTGTAGCTCATTAGGCTTTCAAAGAGAAGCTGGGAATTATGAAATGGATATGTTATTGGCAAATGTATGTAAACAGAATGTCACACGATTTCCTTACGAAATAGGAAGACTCGCAGAAGATCTTGCAGGAGGAATTATTTGTACTATGCCTTCTGAAGCTGATCTTAAATCAAAGGAGATAGGACCATTAATTGAAAAGTATTTGACTACATGTGAGACAATTTGTGCTGAAGATAGATATAAAGTATTGCGCTTTATTGAGAACCTAACCATGGGTGTTGCATCAGTTAGTTATAGAACGGAATCAATGCATGGTGCAGGATCGCCTCAAGCACAAAGGATTATGATATCTAGACAAGCGAATTTAGAAGAGAAAAAGAAGTTAGTAAAAAAGATACTTGAAATTGAATGAATCTTTTTTAAATTTCATTTTAATAACCCAATCTTTCTTATTCTAACCCAATTTTTTTCTTAAAAGAACGTTCAGCTTTTTAAAAATAATAATAATTGAATCGCAATCAATTTAAATTCATGTTTAATAAAATACTTATTAACAACTATAACAAATACAAACAAACAAAAGAAAAAAAATATTTCAGGTTTTAAATATGGTACATGACTTTGAAGAAGAATACCGGAAAGCCGCAAATATTATAAATAAAGCAGCAGGATTTCCATATCCAATTACAAAAACAATGCTTGATATTTTGAAGTTCAATATAAAAGAAGAAAACTTGGATCTCGTGATAGCATTCAAGGATAATATTTCACAGACAATGGAACAACTTAAAGAAAGTAGTGGATTATCTGAGGAAGAAATTTTAAAAAAGGCTGATACTCTTGCGAAGAAAGGTGTATTATTTAATCAACCAAGTAGCAAAGGCATTATGGTTTATCGATTACTTCCAATTGCAAGACAATTTGAATATACTTTCATGAAAAAACTTGATAAAACAGGGGAAAATAATCAGTATGCAAAATTATTTCATAATTTTAATGAAGAAATAAAAGATCTTGTTCAGTCAGATTACGAGAGCTTTAAATCAACTATAGATGGTTTGCCACCTACAGATAGAACTGTTCCAATCTTGGAAAACCAAGAAACCGGTGAAGAACTTAATATAATTGTAAATAAAGAATTAGAAGTTCCTATAGAAAAACTATTACCTACTCAAAGAATTAAAGAATTAATTGAAAAATATGATGATATAGCAGTAGGTTATTGTTATTGCAGACAACATAATGAGTTTTTAGGTAATCCGTGCAAACAAATTGAACTTACACCAAGTTGTTTTACTCTAGGCAAGTCTGCTAGACATACTTCAAATCATGGCTTCTCAACTTTAATATCCAAGGAAGAAGCATTAAAAATATTGAAGAGGTGTGAAGAAGCTGGATTAGTTCATAAGGCATATCATTTACATGGCGATACTAAAAAAGAGGAAGTAGCAATTTGTAATTGTTGTAGTTGTTGTTGTTTAACTGCTAGAGAGAGCTTAATTTTCCCCACAGCTAATGCAACCAATTACCTAGCCAGTATAGATCATAATTTATGTATAGGATGTGGGACATGTGTTGAGAAATGTTATAATAAAGCAATTGAATTAAATGATGATAATAAAGCAGAAAGATTCGAAGAATTTTGTGTCGGATGTGGTGTTTGTGCATACTTTTGCCCTGAAAATGCGATCTCTCTTATTGAAAGTCCAAGAATAGTAAGAATGCTCCCTCCAAAAATAAAATAAAAAAATTAATTTTTTTCTTGTTATTTTAAAATTGATCTATAAATGTTATTCTACTACAGTATAGGCATTTCCAAGAACTACTGCTCTTTCTGTTTTTACTTGAATTATATAGCGTTCATTATCTTTCCAACCTTCTGTAATTAATGTTTCTCCAGGATATACTTCACTTGTAAATCGTGCTTTGAATTCTTTAAGGCGTCCTACATCTCCATTGCATAAACCATAAATTATGGCTCGAGTAGCAAAACCATATGTACATAACCCATGTAGTATAGGTCCCTTAAATCTCCCGCTTCTACCGGCAAATTCAGGATCTATATGTAAAGGGTTTAAATCGCCATTAAGCCTATATAAAGCAGCTTGATTTTCATTAGTTTTATATGTAATACTAAAATCAGCTTTAGCTCCTTCAGGAGGGTTTAATGGTTCAGTTTTTGGACCAGATTCCCCACCAAATCCACCACCACCAAGATAAAAAAATACCCATTTTGTATCAAATATGGGTTCCATTTCTTTATTGTAACCCGATACTTTCATATGAATAACAGCTGCTTTACCTTTATCAAAAATATTTTCAACTTCTGTTTTGCATATTATTTCATCTGATGATGAAAAGGGTTTGTGAAGCTTAATCAATTGTTCCCCATGAACAAAATGTGAAAAATCAATTTTACCAAGTCTTTTTAGTTGGAGTCCAGCCCCTCCAGCAATACAAGCAAAACTTGGGAAAACCTTTAACCCTTCAGAGTAGTTCTCATATAAAAATTGTAATTCGTCAATCTGAGCCCCAATCCCTAAAGCATAAAGTACCACATCTTTCCAATCATATTTAAAAGTAACCTCAGGAAATTTTTTTTCAATAACATCAAAATTTAATCCTGACAATATTTTATCACCTTTAATTATATAATTAATTTATTTTGAATATATACTGTAAAATAATAATTTTCTTTAAAATCTGAAATTACGCATCTAGATTTTCAATTACAGTTGCTATTCCTTGTCCTCCTCCCACACAAGCATTAGCTACCCCATACTTTGCTTTTTTATCTTTCAATATGCGTGCTAGAGTTCCCGTAAGACGAATCGCTGTTGATCCTAATGGGTGTCCAATTGCGGTGGAACCACCCATTACATTGACTTTCTCTTCAGATATATTGAATTTATCCATACAATTTAATGCAACTATACAAAAAGCCTCATTTATTTCCCAGTAATCTATATCATCTGCTTGTAATCCTGCATATTCTAATGCCTTTCGAGTTGCAGGAACCGGTCCTCGCCCCATAACTCTTGGATCTACTGCTGCCCACCCAATTGAAACAATTCTTGCCATTGGTTCTAATCCTCTTTTTTTTGCCTCTTCTGCTTCCATAAGAATTGCTGCTGTAGCACCTGCATTTAAAGGAGATGAATTTCCCGCAGTAATTACACCTTCCTCGGTTCCTTCTCTTTCAATATATCCCTTTTTTCCACCATTTTTTTCTAAATAAAATGGTGTAGATATTCTACGCAATCCTGCAACTACTTCTAAAGTAGATTTTCTTGCTGCCATATCTCTATCAATTATCATTGGCTCATCAGCATTTCCTTCAACATGACCTTTAATCGGAATTATTTCGCCTCTAAACCACCCTTTTTCTTGACTTTCAACAGTTAAATTATGACTTCTTACCCCAAATTTATCTAAATCTTCTTTTGTAAACCGTGGCACTTCTTCTTCATATAATCTTTGAGCTGTTTGTAACATATTTATCGAATTCATTATATCAATATCAGGATTATAAAACTTGCTATTCTTGTCGGTAAATCGTTCCCACTCAGGGTTAATACCGATTCTTCGAACTCTTGTCATATGTTCAAAACCAGTCGCTAATACTCTTTTGCTATTACCTGTCATGATATGCATTATCAATGTATGCATCCCAGCTCCTGCTGAACCGCATTGTTTGTCAATCATAAATGAAGACACTTCATTTGGAAACCCTGATAAAAAGAGAGGAATTTTTCCTCCATAAGTCCAATTTTCTAGTACTCCAGAGGCAATCCCTATTGATGCTTCTTCAATATCTTTTTTAGTTATACCCTTATCAGCTAATTTTCCATCAAAAAATTTCATTAATAATTCAGCAAGCAATTCATCTCCACGAATATCACCAAAAACATCTCTTATAGGTTGTTCTGGTCTGGAGCGTGAAAAAGCTGTCCGAACATAATCAATTAACCAGACTTCTTTTAAATTCATTCTATTTTCACTCTTAATTTATGATATTTTTATTGTAGAAAATTTCATTTATTTTAAAATTTATTGAAGAGGTCATTAAACTATCTTAAATAAGAAAAATGAATTAATATACAAAATAATGAATCTTCTATAATAAAAAAAAAAGTGAATTTATGGTTTATTTACCTTGAAATATTGGTGTTCTTTTTTGTAAAAATGCATTGACACCTTCAGCTACATCCTTACTTCGAGAGTTAATTGCATAACCCATTTGTTCAAATTGTAAACCAATATTTAGTGGTGTTTGAGTTCCATAGTCAATACTTTTCTTAATTAAAAATAAACTGTTTGTGGCCGCATTTCCTAACCAAGATGCCCTCTCATGAATGAAATCTTCAAATTTATCATCATCAACCATGAAAGAAATAACACCCCATTCAAACATTTGTTCAGCAGTATAATGTTCACCAAAAAACATCAATCTTTTTACTCTCATTTTACCAAGATTTCTTATTAATCGTTGAGTTCCGCCATTGGCAGGAAAAATACCGCGTTGAATTTCAGGAAACCCAAATATTGAGCGTTTAGAAGCAATAGATATATCACAGACTAAAACTAATTCAAAACCTCCGCCCAAAGCATATCCATCAATAGCAGCTATGATTGGTTTTGGAAATGCCTCAATTAAATCATAATATTTATGTCTTCTATACATTGCATGACTTTGATGCCTTAAATTATCTGGATCAAGATCAGCACTTCCTCTATCTGAGAGATCAGCACCAGCAGAGAAAGCAGGTTTCTTTGAATAGTTTTTAGTTCCACGTAGCACTACACATCGGATAGTTTGATCAACCTCCATAGTTTCTAATGCTTCAGTAATCTCTCTTAATGTTTGGTTTTGGAGAGCATTCAACTTATCAGGCCGGTTTATTTCTATTACACTATAATTTCCATCGGCTATTTTATCTACATTAATATGTTCGAATTTTCTCTCTTTAGACATTTTTTATATTCACCTTCTATTTTGAATTAAATTGTACAATCTTAAGCTACTTATTAATTTTTTAAAATTAATTTTTTAATATTTAAGAAAAATTTAAGCATATATCCTATTTAATTTCCCCTAAATTAAACCTTAAGTGGATTCTGTTAAACCTTATTAAAGTGTAATGTATACTTATAACTTATATTAAAAAAAAAAACTGAAGTCGAAATAAATATTGAATGTTCAGCATATTGTTATGCTTGGTTTTGGCGATATGGGTAAAGGTATTGCCCAAGTTTGTTTAATGGCAGGTTACGATGTCACAGCAGTTGATATAAGTGATGATATTATTGAAAAAGGTTTGGATTACATAAAAGCTGGATTTGAGAAGTTGGAATCAAAAGGCAAGTTGCCTGAAGGCTTCAGTGCGACAGATTATTTAGCAAAATTAAAAACATCTAGAGATATCATTGAAGCTGTTAAGGATGCAGATTTTGTAATTGAAGCAGTTGTAGAAAAATTAGATATAAAACAAAATCTCTGTAAAGAAGTTATTGAAAATTCTCCTGATCATTGTATTTTTGCTTCGAACACTTCTACAATGAGTATTACTGAGATTGCTGAGAAATGTAATAAGCCTGAAAATGTAATTGGAATGCATTTTTTTAATCCAGCTCCATTAATGCGCCTCATTGAAGTAATTAAGGGTGAAAAGAGTTCTGATGAATCTATGGATATAGGAGTTGAAGTTTCGAAATCACTACCATGCTTGAGAGGAGAAAGATATGTTGCTCGTGTACTAAAGGATCGTCCAGGTTTTATTGTTAATCGTGTACTTTCGCCACGTAGTATTTATTTTAATTACATTATTGATTTAGCTTATGAGAAGGGTATTCCTTGGGAACAAGTAGATGCAGATCTAACTGGACCAAATAGTCCAATGTCTTTTTTAACATTATCAGATTTTACAGGGCGAGATATATCTTATCACGGTCAACTTTACTATGGCGAAAAACTTTCATCAGATTATAAACCTGGCAAAGTTTTAACCATGCAAATAGAAAAGGGAACTTTAGGGAAAAAAACTGGACAAGGATTCTATGATTGGTCAAAGGGAAGACCTCAACCTGATCTCTCTAAAAAGGCAGGACTCGTTAATCAGGATATTTTTAATGCGATTAATGCTAATGAAGGATGTAGAATCCTAGAAGAAGGAGTTGTAACGAGCTGGAAAGAAATCGATGAAGCAATCTTAGCAGGCATGAATTTTCTAGGACCAATGGAATATGCCGCTAAGAATTACAAACAATTGGCTAAACTCTTAGAAGAAACTGCTGAAAAATTAAACAAATCTTATTTAAAACCTTGTGATTTATTTAAATCTGGCAAATTTGTAGAATATTTGTAGAATATATTTTTTTAATATTTCAAATAAAATTTTGTTTTAAAATTTAAAAAGATGAAAAAAATGATAGAAACAAATATAACTAAAATGTTTGGGATAAAATATCCTATATTTAATGCCCCTATGGGACCCTTTTTTACACGAGATTTAGCTCTTGCGGTATGCGAAGCTGGTGGTTTAGGAGTTTTATCAAATGTTAACATAGTGGGAACAGATCCCGTTGAAGAACATATTTCAAGTGTGAAATATATGATCGAACACACAGATAAACCTTTTGGTCTCAATATTCTTACATCTCGTAATAATCCAGGAGTTCAAGAAATGGTAAGTGAATTACCCAAAATAGTAATGGAAAATCCAAAAATGAGGGAACAATGTAAATATTGGCTAACTTCTGCAGGTTCTTCAAAAATTCTGCCTATGTCTAAATCATTCCAAAAATTAAGGGAAAATTCGGAAGTTAAACATTTTCATGTAGCACCTGCCGTATGGCTTGCGCAGAAATGCGTAGATGCTGGTGTGGATGGGTTAGTGGTTACTGGTACTGAAGGAGGAGGTCATCAATCCTATGAACGAGTTACAACGCTCGTCTTGTTGCAGCAAATTAATAAAACTTTCCCTAATTTACCCAAAATAGCATGTGGAGGATTTGCTACGGGAGAGGCATTGGCAGCAGCACTTTCTTTAGGTGCAGGAGCAATAGCTATGGGCTCGCGATTTATTGCATCAAAACAAAGCGAATTTCATGAAAAGTATAAATCATTAATTCCACCAGGAACACCACAAGATACAGGACTTTTCACAGGGGCATTTGGACCTATTCGCTTATATAGAAATGAATATGCGTTATCACATCCAGCGCCAAGTTCTAAAGAGGAAATGATAAAATATGAACAATCTATAACTAATGAGCAAAGAGAACGTGATTTAGGAGCATATGATAGAGTTTATAATGGAGATACTCAAACTGGTGCAGTATTACTTGGACAATCTATTGGAATTATTGATAGTATAGACGATGTTAAAGATATTATTGAAAGAATAATGAAAGAAGCAGAAACTGCAATTCAAAACAATTATTCGATGCTAAAATAACAAAAACAGAAACAGTTATTAAAAAAAGATAAAAAAGAAGTGTAAATTATCAATTCTGATTTTTTTTAGTAATAGAATATAAATTATTGATGTTTAGGGAGAAAATTTAATGGAAAATCAAGAAAAAAGTATAAGTGAAGAAGATATTAAGATTGTCCGCACTACATCTACGTTCGATTGTGGAGGAAGGTGTCCTCTTAAAATCTATATTAAAGAAGGTAAGATTATTAGAGTAGAAGGAGATGATTATGAAGAAAAAGATGAGCAACTTAGAACTTGTTTAAGATGTAGGGCTTTTAGACAATATGTATATCATCCAGAACGTTTAAAGTATCCTTTAAAGAGAGATGGCCCAAAAGGACTTGGTAAATTCAAACGTATTTCGTGGGATGATGCATTAACTGAGATTGCCGAAAAACTTAAAGAAGTTAAAGAAAAGTATGGAAATTCAAGTATATTCTTAGCTATGGGTGGTGGTTATCAAGGCGCTTATCATGATGGGATGTTCGCGATGATAAGGCTTTTAACTCAATTTGGGGGATACTCAACTCATTATGGTAATGTGTCTTCTGAAGGAGCAGTCTATGCAACACAGACTCAGTATACTTCTCCCTTTGTTGGACACAGTCGGACAGATTTACTAAATTCTAAGCTGATTATCATGTGGGGGTGGGATCCAGCAAGAATGATCTCTGGTACAGATACAATATTTAACTTAATTAAGGCTAAAGAGAAGGGAATAAAAATCATATGTATTGATCCAAGATATAGTGATTCTGCCGTGGTTTTAGCAGATCAATGGATCCCGATTATACCTGGTACAGATACAGCGATGATGATTGCTATGGCTTATGTTATGATCAAAGAAAACCTTTATGATCAAGAATTTTTAGATAAATATACCGTGGGATTTGAGAAATTCAAAGATTATCTTATGGGCAACGAAGATAGAATACCTAAAACTCCTGAATGGGCAGAGAAAATTACCTCTGTGTCGGCAGAAACAATTACTGATCTTGCTCGTGAGTATGCTAGAACTAAACCTGCTGCATTGATGGATTGCCAAGGTCCTGCACGAAGTGCTGTAGGAGAACTATATAATAGATGTGCTATGACTTTAACTGCAATGACCGGAAATGTAGGTAAACATGGAGGAAGTGCTGCAGGAGGATTAATGGGAATCCCTTATGGTCATATGTTTTTTGCTTCTAGAATACCTCCTCCTTACAGAAATCCAGTTGAAACAGGATTAAAATCAGTTCGAGGTTCTTTAGATTTAAAACTTAGATTTCAGTCAAGATGCCATACAAATAAAATATTTGATGCTATATTAAAAGGCAAAGAGGGAGGATATCCTTTTGATGTCAAATTTGCATGGTTTGTGAATAATAACTTTTTAAACCAACTGGGAAATACTAATAAATCTGCAGAAGCCCTGAAAAAACTTGATTACATGGTCATAGCTGATTTATGGCTTACACCAACAGCAAGATATGCTGATATAATTCTTCCTGTTACTAGTATAGCTGAGAAAAGCGATTTAGTAAGACCTTGGCCCTCTGGTCCATACTTTCTATGTGCGAACCAAGTAATTAACCCTATTGGAGAATGCAAGTCTGATTTAAGAATCGCTGAAGAATTAGCAGATAAGCTTGGATTAGTAGAATTTGAAAAATATCCAGATGAGAAAAAGGCTTTAAAATTTTTAATAAAATTACGGGAAGATACTAGGAAAAATATACGAGATATAAGCAGTTTCAGGAAGGATGGAATATATCGTCTTAAACTCGAAGAACCTTATATTGCATTTAAGGAACAGATTGAAGATATTGAAAATAAACCATTTAGTACTCCTTCTGGCAAGATTGAAATTTTTTCTCAAAGAATTGCAGATTTAAATGATCCTGAAAATCCTCCAATTCCTAAATACATGGAAAGATGGGAAGGGCGATATGATCCCTTAAATGAAAAGTACCCTATACAGTTAATATCACCACATCCTAAAAATAGGGTTCATTCAGAATTATATTTAGTTCAATGGCTTAAAGAAGTTGAAGATCATGTAGCATGGATTAACCCTATTGACGCTGAGGCAAGAGAAGTGAAAGATGGAGATGAAATACTAGTATTCAATGATAGAGGAAAACTCACAATTAAAGCATGGTTAACAGAAAGAATAATTCCTGGAGTAATTAGTATTTCTGAAGGATCATGGTACGATCCGGATAATAATGGTATTGATAGAGGTGGATGTGTTAATATTTTAACAAAAGATGCATATTCTCCCGGTGGTGCATCTGCCTTAAACTCATGTTTAGTTGAATTTAAAAAATTTAAAGGGGGCTAATATTATGCAATTTGGTTTTTATTTTGATCAAACTAGATGCATTGGATGTTCTGCATGCGTTATAGCGTGTAAAGATTGGCATGATATTCCCGCTGGTTCAGAAAAATGGATGAGAATTCTTTATAATGAGAAAGGAAAATTTCCTAATGTATTTGTAAGCTATCTTATTAATCCTTGTTTTCATTGTGAAGATCCAGTTTGTATGTCAGTATGTCCTGTGAAGGCAATCATTAAAAGAGAAGAAGATGGAATTGTTCTTGTTGATAGTGATAAATGTTTAGGTAATGAAGAATGTGATTCAAAGTGTTTAAAAGCATGCCCGTATGATGCCCCTCAATTTGGGCCTGAAAAAGGAGCAAAAATGCAAAAATGCAACTTCTGTTTGGACAGACATTTAGAAGGCAAGTTACCTGTATGTATTGAAACTTGTCGCACAAGAGCGTTAGATTCGGGTATATTGAAAGAGTTGGAATCAAAATATGGAAAGATCATAAATGCCGATAACTTCACTTATTCTCAGAGAACTAAACCCTCAATTGTTTTTAAGCCAAAAAATAAATAGAATTTTTATTAATTAATCTTTTTTTTTTAGTTTTCTTCAAGGTTTCTTATTCAAGCTATAGGAAACACCAAATATGAATTTTTTAAAACTATAGCATTTATATATCAAATTGTAAAACAGTTCTATCTATATTACACTTTATTTAACTAGTTAATAAATAATCTTAAAAAAAAGGATTAGCTATCTTTATTTTAAAGAGAATAAAGAAGTACCTTACAAAAGAGTCAATGCTTTATAAAAAAGAAAGACCTGCTATATTAATGCTTCAAGATGGTCGCTATTTTCAAGGGATTGGTTTCGGAGCGACAAAAAAAATAGGAGGAGAAATTGTATTTACTACAATAACAGGAGCAGGATATAATGAAACTCTTACAGATCCATCATACAAGGGTCAAATAGTTGTAATGACGCATCCTTTAGTTGGTAATTATGGAGTTCCTGCTTGGGAAAAAGATATATATAACATTTATAAATATTTTGAGTCAGATTCAATTAAAGTAAGTGGCTTTGTAGTAAATGAATGCTGTAAAAGTCCAAGTCATTATAAAAGTATTAAAACTCTTAATGAATTTCTTCTGGAAGAAGATATTCCTGGAATAGAATGGGTTGATACAAGAGCAATTACTAAAATTTTAAGAGAAGAAGGAGTACAAATTGGTTTACTTGCTGTTTTTAATCCGGGGGAAATCCCAAATATTGAAGAATTAAAAGAAAATGTTAAAAAAATAGAAGATCCTAACCTTAGGCACTTAGCAAGTGAAGTTTCAACGAAAGAAACAAAATATTTTACTCCATCTAATCCTAAAGGAAAAGTAGTAGTATTAGATTTAGGTGTAAAAAATAATATACTCAGAAATCTTGTAAAAAGGAGAATAATTGTAATTCTAGTTCCATATAACTATACCTATGAAGATATTATGGAATTTAACCCAGATGGAGTATTAATTTCAAATGGTCCCGGAGATCCAGCCATTTATAGAAATGCGATTGAAGTGGCTCAAAAATTAATTAAAAATGCAATTCCCACTATGGGTATATGCCTAGGTCATCAGATTATTGGTTTAGCTGCAGGTGGATCTTCTTATAAACTAAAATATGGGCATCGGGGTGGTAATAAGACCGTTATTAATCTTAATACAAAAAAATGTTATATAACTTCACAAAATCATGGGTTTTGTATTAGAGATTTTGAAAATGGGGGTTTTAAAGGATTTCTTGAAAATATCGATGATAATTCAAATGAAGGTTTAATTTCTGAAGATAAACCCATTTTTGCTGTCCAATTCCATCCAGAAGCTTCACCAGGGCCTTTAGATTCTCAATATTTATTTGATAAATTTATTGAACTTTTGGGGTTATAAAAATGCCCTTAGATGGAACAATAAAAAAAGCGTTGGTTCTTGGTTCTGGAGGTATACGTATTGGTCAAGCAGGAGAATTTGATTACTCTGGCAGTCAAGTGCTAAAAGCTCTAAAAGAAGAAGGAATTGAGACTATTTTGATTAATCCTAATATAGCAACAATCCAAACTGACCCAGAATTATCTGATCGTGTATATTTACTTCCTATCAATGTAAAGTATGTTGAAGAAGTAATTAATAAAGAAAGACCTGATGGAATTTTATTAGCTTTTGGAGGTCAAACGGCTCTTAATGTCGGAGTTGAATTAAAAGAATTAGGTCTTTTAGATAAATATAAGGTTAGGGTATTAGGAACTCCAATAGAAGCTATTGAAGCCACTGAAGATCGTGATTTATTTGTTCAAGCAATGATTAAAGCTGAAGCTAAAGTTTGTAGAAGTAAAGCTGTTAATTCATATAAAGATGCCATTAAAGCGGCTAAAGAATTTGGGTTCCCTCTCATGATTAGAGTTGCTTATACGTTGGGGGGGAGAGGATCAGGAATTGTCGAAAATATGAAAGATTTTGAAAGAATGGCAAGAAGGGGCTTAGCTCAATCAAGAATTAACCAGATTCTTATTGAAGAATCTGTTTGGGGTTGGAAGGAAATTGAGTATGAAGTAGTGAGAGATTCGGCTGATAATTGCTTTATCAACTGTAATATGGAAAATTTTGATCCAGTGGGTATTCATACAGGAGAGAGTATTGTAGTTGCTCCTTCTCAAACATTAACAAATGAAGAATACCATATACTACGTTCAGCTTCTATCCGCGTAATAAGAAGTTTAGGAATAATTGGAGAGTGTAATATTCAATATGCTTTAGATTCTTTCTCTAAAGAATTTCGTGTGATCGAAGTAAATGCCCGTCTTTCTAGATCCTCAGCACTGGCTTCAAAAGCAACTGGATATCCTTTAGCATACATAGCAGCTAAGTTAGCAATCGGTTATACCTTACCAGAATTAAAAAACAAAATAACGGATATCACAACAGCCTGCTTTGAACCAGCATTGGATTATTTAGTATTAAAAATCCCTAGATGGGATATGACAAAATTCCAGAAAGTAGATCGAAGAATTGGATCTCAGATGAAAAGCGTTGGAGAAGTAATGGCGATAGGTAGGACATTCGAAGAGGTTCTACAAAAAGCTATAAGGATGTTAGATATCGGAATGAAAGGATTTGTAGCGAATGATCTGGAGCCTATTGAAGATATTAATGAATTAAAATATGAACTAAGAAATCCTACTGATTTAAGACTTTTTCGAATCGGAGAGGCTATAAAAAGGGGTATTTCAATGAAAGAAATATATCGTTTGGCCAGAGTTGATAAATGGTTTCTTTACAAATTAAAACATATTATTGATATTGAACGTCAAATACAAGATCTTGGTTTATTAGAATCTAGTGATGATGAAAAAAAATATTGGTTAGAAAGAGCTAAAAGATTTGGTTTTTCAGATGGTCAAATTGCTAAAATAATGGGTGTAGATACTATTTTTATCAGACAAATGCGTAGAAAATTAAATATCCATCCGTTTGTAAAGAGGATCGATACTTTAGCAGCAGAATGGCCAGCAAAAACAAATTATCTCTATCTTACTTATAGTGCTTCAGAACATGACATCGATTTTGAGCAAGAATATAAATCTAATCTTAAAAAAGTAATTGTCTTAGGTTCTGGAACATATCGTATTGGGGCATCAGTAGAATTTGATTGGGGATCAGTAAATTGTTTGTGGGGTTTGAAGAAATTAGGTATAGATCAGGCAATTATGATAAACTATAATCCAGAAACGGTTTCTACTGATTATGATGTCTCAGATAAATTATATTTTGAAGAATTATCTGGCGAGAGAGTTCTCGATATTTGTGAATTAGAAAAAGCTATGGGCATTGTTGTTTCAGCAGGAGGTCAAATTGCTAACAATTTAGCAGCTAAATTTGCAAAATATTCAGAATTCTTTCGGAAAACAAACTTGAAGATTCTTGGCACTCATGGAACACGGATAGATATGGCAGAAGATAGAAGTAAATTCAGTGCATTATTAGATCAATTAGGTATAAGACAACCAGAATGGAAAGCATTAACAACAAAAGAAGATGCGCTAAACTTTGCTAAAATAGTAGGATATCCGATCTTAGTAAGACCTTCTTATGTATTAAGTGGAGCTGCTATGAGAGTCTCTTATGATGAAAAAACTTTAAAAAATACCCTTGATCTTGCCGCATCAGTATCAAAAGAATATCCTGTTGTAATAACAAAATTTTTTACAAATGCGAGGGAAATTGAATGTGATGGGGTCTGTGATGGTGAAACTGTATTGATTGGAGCAATAGTTGAGCATATTGAGAACGCTGGTGTTCATTCTGGAGATGCAAACATGGCAATCCCCCCTCAAACCATTTCAGAGAATATAATTAAAAAAATTGAAGAATATACAAATAAGATTGCGCTTGCTCTTAAAATTCAAGGGCCCTTTAACGTCCAATACTTGGTTAAAAACGGAGAAGTATTTGTTATTGAATGTAATTTAAGATCTAGTCGAAGTATGCCCTATGTGTCTAAAACTAGGGGAATTAATCTCATGAAACTTGCGGCTGAAGTTATCATGGGACGTTTGGTTCCTAATAAGTTGAAAAACCTCCCCTACGGAAATTTTGTATCTATTAAAGCTCCTATGTTCTCTTTTATGAGATTAGATAAAGCAGATCCTATTTTAGGCGTTGAAATGGCTTCCACAGGGGAGATAGCCTGTATGGGTAAGGATTTCCCCGAAGCACTAATAAAAGCTTTAGAAGCAACAGAACAAGAAATACCTATTGAAGGGGGAAATATTTTAATCTCGGTCGGTGGAGAACAATTAAAAAAACAGGTTATACCCTTAGCTAAAAAAATTAGGGAGTTAGGATTTACCATATTTGCAACTGAAGATACAAAAGTAGCTCTAAACAATAATGGAATTGAAGCCGTACGACTTTATAAAGTCCATGAATACGGAATGGAACCTAATATTATGAGTTGTTTACAAGGCGG
>JBHLPZ010000001.1:0-75834 GCA_048885325.1 Candidatus Odinarchaeota archaeon | reverse complement strand
AATGAAGAAATTATTCAAAAATTTATTAATCAGAATTAAAAAGTTGAGATTTATATATTGGAATTTATTGAAAAAAGGTGGATAACATAATGAATCTGTGGGATAACCATGCTAGTACATATGATGAATATTATAATACTTTTCAAGGTGCTGTAGAGCATTATGTCGATTGGGAATTGTTAAAGCAATTTTTACCAGAAAATAAAAATATAGAGATTTTAGATGCTGCAGGAGGAACTGGGAGAATTACATTGCCATTAGCTAAGATGGGTTATTCAATGACGTTATGTGATATTTCTCCTAATATGTTAGAATTAGCACAACAAAAAGTAGCTCAAGAAGGGTTATTTGACAAGATAAAAATTTGTAAATGCGACATTCGAAAACTTCATTTTAGCGATGAAAGCTTTGATTTGGTTTTATGTTGGGATGGTAATTATGATGATACAGAAGGATTAGCTGTAAAAGAGTTAATAAGAGTTACTAAAAAGGGTGGTATTATTTCAATATTCCTTGTAAATAAATGGGCTGCAGTCATTAATAACTTTTGTGAAAAACCTGATATAATATTATCCTCAATCAATACTATACCAAGCTGTTTGGAGGATCAAGAAGGAATATATCTAACTGTAAGCCCAGAAGAAGCCATAAATTGGTTTAAAAAAGAGGGAGTTAAAATTATTGATATATATGCAGTTTGTGGTTGGACTAAGGTGCTAAATATACCAAAAGAAATCTTAGATTCTTATAATTGGGATAAAGAATTTTTTAAAAAAACAATCGATATGGTTTTAAAACTAAGTAAAGAGCCATCTGTGAAAGGAATATCAAAACATTTAGTTGTATATGGAAAAAAACTATAAATTAAATAAAAGCATTTATATTCAGAATATGTCTCAAAGTATGCGCGATAGATTGGCACACTTTATTCTAGATAACAATACTCTTGATTTTAATCATTTCATTCGAAAATATGGAATAGAACCTCCTATGGAACACGTAATCTTTTGCAAAAAATAATTTAAATAAGATGTTTAAGTCCTTTTAGCTACAGTTAACATAATGATATAATCAGCTACATCTTCAGCATTATCACTAATAGATTCAAGCGCAGAAATACAGCTATGAATTTCTATGGCACTAAACGGATTAATATTAGGTGTATTTGAAACTAATATTCTATTTATCGCAAAACGCAATTCATCGCATTGATGCTCAAGAGCATTAACTTCCTCTCCCAATTTCTGTATTTTAGCTTCTTCAGCAGTTAATAATTTATTTACCATAACATTTAATTTTTTAACAGCTTCTACAGATATCCTTGCCATTTCTACAACATTTTTATGAATCTGTTCATCTAGTTTTAAAAAATCATTATGGTTCATATAAATAAGAATTCTTGCACTTGCGTTCGTGGCATTTGCTATATTATCAATTCTATTAGCTAGATGAATTAGATTTTCACGAATAATAGAAGTAAGTTCGGCCTTTGAAAGCATCTTATGTATATCTCGTCTAATTCCATCAGCTTCATCTTCCAATTCATTTACACGAAAAAGAACTTTTAATGCAAGATCAATATTTTTTTCCTCAATCAAAAATGAAAGTGCTTTTTCATATTCAACTACACACTCAAGGACTTTTTGCATATGAACAAGTGTCTTATTTATTGCACTTTCTTCATTTCGAGACTTAAACCACTCAAATAAAGCACTCATATCAAAACCTCCCTACTTTATAATATTTTATAAAATTTTTATTCCAATTTTAACACTTCTTTTATAACATTTTCACCAGGATATTTGAATAAAATCCCTAATTCTTTCGGAAAATATACTGTAACCTCTAAATCTTCTAAAAAAGTATGATGAATCTCCGATGTTGCTGGTATAGTAACAATAATTATTTTTTCTTGTTTTTTTATATTCATTTTAACTTCAAATCTATAAAAAACACCCATAAATTTACGTCTATGGATTCTTCCTAAAATAGCATTACGTTTTTGGTGTATACGATTGCCTAATCGAATTTTCATATGATTTGCTCTAATTACCAATAAAACTTTATCTCCATGCTGAATCTCACCAATTCTATCTTTTGGCAAATAAGCTGCGAAGATATTATCTATACCTACATCAACTGGTATAGGAATTGAATCTCTGTGGATTTCTGCATAAAGCTTATCGCCTCTTTTTGATTCTTTTAAGATATCCCATAAAGGTTTTTCTTCTTTTTTACAAATACCATCAAAATAATTTATTTCACTCATAAAATTAGCAACGAATAGATTTTTTGGATGATAGTAGACCTCATGAGGGGTGCCAACTTGTATCAGTTTTCCTTGATTAAATATAGCTATTCGATCTGCAACCATCATTGCCTCCTCCTGTTCATTAGTTACATGAACTACAGTTAACTCTAATTGTTTTGATTTAGCCATTAATAATAATTCCCTTCTTAAACTCATTCTTAGACCTGCGTCAAGTGCTTTAAGGGGCTCATCTAAGATGAGCAGCTTTGTTTGCTCTAAATTTAAAAGGGCTCTACAAAGAGCAACGCGTTGTTTCATACCACCACTTAACTCTTCTGGCATTGCATCATCTCTCCCCGTAAGTAATGTCATCATTAATACTTGATCGACAAGAGTTTTTGTATTTCTGGTATCTCTAGCATGTACACGCCCACTATATGATATATTTTCAACAATGTTCATGTGGGGAAATAATGCATAATTTTCAAACATAAATCCTAAATTCCTTTCTCCTGATGAGTCATATGTGACATCTTTACCATCAAACAATACTTTACCTGAATCTGGTTTAATTAAACCAGCAATAATTTTTAATAAAGTTGTTTTACCTGCTCCTGTTGGGCCTAAAATAATAAAATATTCCTTATCTTTAATTTCAAGTGAAATATGATCAAGGGCTTTGAATTTCCTATAGGATTTCGACACATTATCTAATTTAATATTAACCATTACTTTAATACCTCTTATTTATGATAAAGATAATTCATAAATTAGATTTTTTGGCGCTTTGAAGATATGAATATCATCTTGATGAATACCAATAATTAATTCTTCTCCTATAGTAAAACTTTCTTCAAAAGCTCCTGGCTTTATTGACAAAAACTTATCGCCGTTATCCAGAGTTAAATAAAATCTTTTTGTGGCTCCAATAAATCTTGAAGCTTCTAATTTGGCATTAAAAAATTGAATTTTAGACCAATCATAAGGACTGCTATCAAATTCATAATCTTTGGGAAATAAATAGACATCTTCATAACGAAAAGATATAACAATATGATCATCCAACTTAAAATTATTCCCAAAATTATTACAATTAAGTTCTGGTCCACCTAGGCGAATCCAAATTGACATCTCTTCATTATCCAGTACTTTTAACACAAACCCCTGAAGAAAATTAGTTTCACCTAAAAAATTCGCTACAAATATGCTATTGGGATTCTCATAAAGTTCATATGGTGAGCCCATTTGAAGAATCCTTCCCGCTCTCATAACTATAATTTTGTCAGCAATTGCCATTGCCTCTTCTTGATTATGAGTGACATGTATAGCGGTAAGACCTAAATCTTTAATTAAGTTTCTCAATTCATGACGAAAGACTTTTGATACTTTTGGATCGAGAGAACCAAGGGGTTCATCCATAATTAATATTTTTGCTCCTGTTGCTATAGCCCTAGCAATTCCTAACTTTTGCATTCCGGGATTACCAAACACCGAAGGAAATTCATCAGCATATTCTAGTAATTCAACCGTCTTTAATGCATTCTCTGCTTTTTCAATTATATAATTTTCGTCATATCCTCGCATTTCTAGTCCGAAGGTTACGTTTTCCCAAACAGTTAAATGATCAAAAATTTCAAAATGTTGAAATATAAATCCCATATCTCTATCTTCAGGGGTTATTCCCTCAACATCCTTACCATCAATCAATATCGTTCCTTTTGTAGGTTTTTCAAGTCCGGCAATCATTCTTAAGGTAGTTGTCTTACCACAACCAGTAGGTCCAAGCAAAAAAACATAATCTCCATCTTCAATTTTTAAAGAAATATCATCTACCGCAAGAACTCTTCCTTCATTAAAGGTTTTTGTAACATTAAATAATTCTATTTTAGGCAAATTTCTCAACTCCTTCTTTTTCTTACAGCTCTCAATGCGAAAATTAAAAGAGCACTAAATATAATAACAAGTGTGCTAGCAAATATGGCGCTTGGAAAGGCATTTGCTTCAACCCAATCCACAATTAATACTGGAATTGTTCTGATACTTCCCATAACTACAATTGTTGCACCAGTTTCTCCAAGTGAACGAGTAAAAACCATTATGCCACCTGCAATAATTCCTTGTTTTATATTTGGGAGTGTTATTTTTCTAAAAACAGTTAAATTAGATGCTCCTAAAGTTCGAGCGGCTTCTTCAACTCCTACATTTGCACTTTCTAACACTCCAATAATCGGCCTAACCATATATGGAAATGAGAACGATACATGAACGAATAATATCATAAAAAATCCTGGTTGAAATAAACTTAACCCTGCAGGGCCCCAAAACATGAAGATAGCAAAGCCTAAAGCTGCTGAAGGAATAGCTATCGGTATATCGAGAATAGTATCAAGAAAAGTGATAGCTTTTCCCCATTTTCGTTTAGTAATTATGAAAGCAAAAGGTAACCCAAAAATAAGATTGATAATTACTGCTAAAGCACCTATTTCAATCGAACTCAAGAAACTTGCATATAAATAAACCCATTTATAATCTTGACCTAAGAATAACTCTCCAATCAAATCTCCTTCGAAAATTTGACTGAGAATGAAGAATGACGGTATAAGAAATATAGATATAAGAATAATTATCATTAGAACGTCTCTAAAATAACGAAAATATTTATGACTAAAAAAACGTTCAATAGTAGGCCATACTCTCTTAACTGGAAAACCGACCTTTCTAGTAAAAAACTTAATTGAAAAAAGAAGAATTAAAGAAATTGAGATTAGGATTCCAGCTAAAAATGAAGCTGAAGGTAATTCTAATTGTCTGCGGAAGCCAACTATCAAAATTGGAGCAGTTTCTACTAAACCTGCCATAATTATTGTAGCTCCAGTTTCTCCTAAACTTCTCGTAAAAGCAAGTATAGCACCAGCAATAACTCCTTCTTTCATCATTGGCAAAGTAATTGTTCGAAAAACCGTTATTCCTGGCGCTCCAAGTGTCCGAGCAGCATCCTCATATAAAACATCCGCTTTTTCTAATACTATTTTCATATTTCTAACTATATATGGAAAAGTAAAGACAATATGTCCGAAAATGATTAATGCATAACCGGGTTCAACTCCAAAAATACCCCAATAAAGTAAAACAGAGAAACCTAATGCGCTAGTAGGTACAGCCATAGGCAAATCAACTAAGGCATCTAAAATTTTTTTTCCCCTGAAATTATAACGTGTTAATATTATTGAAATAGGAAATGCAATAACTAAATCTACAGCTACTGCGATTGCAGCAATTGAAAAAGAAACTCCAAGAGAATTTAGGATATTTAACCATTGTAAATTTCCTATTAAATCATCATTAAAAACATCTTCACTAATAGAGGGTATATTCAAAAAAATAGTAGAAAATATGTTAATTATAGGACCAATGATAACTAAAACAAAAAATGCTATTGTTATAGAATCAAGGCTTTTTCTATAGATAGGTTTGGAGAAATATCTTTCTATTTTTAAACTTAATGGAAGTTGAATCTCTTCCCCTTTAAGTTCCTTTTGTAAACTTTTTCGCCTCAAATTCGCACCTATCATTAAGTAAATAATCCTTATGCTGTTGCCTTACATAATAACCATAGATCTGGGATTTTTAATAGAACGTTACCATCATTTGGCGTACTTAATTCAGGAACTGTAATATTAAAAGCGATCCCATTTGTTGCATAATTAAACACTGTTGGATCTAAGTGAATTGAACTATCAATTGGACGAAATGCATATTCCATTGCTGAAATAACTGTATCATTTTCATTAAGAAATTCTAGGAATGCTTCAGCAACTTTTCGCTGCTCTGATGTGATCCAATCGGCATTTAAAATACAAAATGGGTGATCACTATAAAGGGTACCTTCCTCTGGATATACTGCAATGATTTTACCTCCTGTCGCTTCACTAGAAATATCTCTTATTAAATTTTCATAAAGGAAAGCAACGTTTAAGCCTTCAGGACCTTCACTTTTCATATAACGACTTAAAAAACCCGTTGATTTGCCATACATTACTGCACTGGACTCAAACTCGGTAAGCCATTGCTGGTTAGCTGGGTCTGTTAGATGGCTCATCAATAAATCTTTTGAATCTACTCCCGCTGCAGCAGCTATCGCCATAATAGTGCTCATATATCCAGAGTTTGACAAACGAGGATCCGTATGAGCCATTTTTACATTCACACTCGGATTTAAATTCAAAGCATGGAGATCAGAAAAGCCATTTATCCCATATGTATTATTAAAACTCTCCCATGTGGCAATAACGATCGGGGAATAAATTATTTTTACTGCAGCAGAGATATTAACTATTGGTTCAAGATCACCAGTGTATTCTGCCCATTTTGTATTTAAAAATGTCATCCAAATAGAACTTGCTGGGCTCCAAATTGTGGGAAATATCTCTCCATTAAGAATACTAATAATAGAATCTGATGATCCATACGGATGCATGTCAATTCTTATTTCTTCATCTGGATGTGTATTTCTCCAATCATCCATGAAATTTGTATAAGCAATTGTCATCCAACTTGCTTTTTCAGAACTATATATTATAGTAATATGAATCACATCTTCCCTCCCAATAATCACAATATTAGTAAAGAGAGCTCCGATTAAAAAACCTAAAATGAATATTACCAAAATTTTTCCTTTACTGCTTTTTTTAACCCTACGTTTACTTTTCATAACAAAAAAAAATATTATTTCACTATATAAAAGATCTAATAAAATAATCAATAAGAGTAAATAATATTCCTCCTCCAACTCCCAAAATAAAGATTAAAATGTATATGCTTTTTCTAGACAAATAATAGTTCTCCTTGTATTTTATTTCATATATTTGTAGCTATAATTTGATCTATCAATATATCATGAAAATTGATAAAATCTATTACATAAATTAGTCCATAATTCATTAATATTACTCTATATACTCTATATATTCTATATAGTAATATATAGAGTAAGAAGAACCTCAGAATTGACATTATATTTCAAAAGAGAGAAGTTCAACTAAATACCCAGCTCTACTAATAAATAACTATTATGTTCTTTATTTTACTATTAATAATCAAAAAAAAAATTAAATCTTATATGTAATTAAATTCATTTCTAAATAAGGATCTCAATTATATCTAGTAGTTCTTAGCGATTCAATTAATAATTTATAAGATGATAAAAATGGAAGAAGAAATAGATGATAAAAAACTTAATAAAATGAGTATTGATAAATTAACACATTTATTCATGGATACTATAAACGAACAAAATCTGAAGTTAATTGAAGGGATAGAATATCTTGTAGAAGAAAATTTCGATAAATTCAAGAAAAATTTAACATATGTAATTAAAACAAATACAGAAGTTTCAATTAAAAAAAAATTCGAATCTAAAATCTTCAAATCTAAACTAATGTTTTCAAAGGCAGATCGATTAAAATTATTTAATAAAATTAATGATATTAAAAATATAGGGGAATTCATGGCTAATAAACTACTTCTTTATATGGTTGTTTTCCCCGATGATGAATTTAAACTTCAAATTCAAAATATTCTCAAATCATTGAGGATAATTTCTAATTTTTTATCAGATGCTGTTAAATTAATAGGGTCTGATCTAAGTAAAGCGTATGATGTTTGTGAAGATGTAAAAGACGAAAGACGAAAGATGAGAAATACAGAATGGCGTTTGTTAAATAAACTTTATAACTATGATATGGACTATTTATCAAGGACTTTCTTATATCTTAAAGAACTTATTGAAGATATTATGATGTTGGCTGATCATATCAAAAGTTTTTCGGAATATATTCAATTTCTCGCAACAAAATATTTAATCTTCGAATAAAAATTAATAATTATGATTTGAAATGGCTGATAATTTAACAATAATCATAGTTATAATTCTGATTGTATTAGCAATTGGCCTAGCATTCTCTATAGGAGCAAATGATGAAACATTATCCACTTTAGTAGGCGCAGGAGTTGTAAAATTTAAAATTGCCTTAATAATTGGGGGGGTAGCTATTGGAGGTGGGATGATTGCTTTTAGTTCAGGGTTTGTGGCAAAAACAGTTGGTTCAGATATTCTGGGTGAAGGAATCACCTATACAACATTTATGTTATTAACCGTTTTAATAAGTAGCATCATCTGGTTAATAATTGGAAGTTTTGCAGGGATTCCTTTAAGTAGTACGCATTCTTTAGTTGGAAGTGTAGTCGGTGTTTTAATTGTATATGCAATCTCTCAAGGGGGAGTAAATCCTGAAACAGCTTTAAATTGGGATAAATTATTTAATATAATTCTCAGTTGGTTCTTATCTCCCTTATTCGGTTTGTTGATTACTTATTTTTTATTCAAAATTATAGCAAAAATGTATTTATCAAAATTGAGAGGATTAAATCAAATTGAAAAATCGGAAAGATACTTTAAATGGTTTTTACTAACGAGCGTTATATTTGCAGAGACTTGGGTAGGAGCAAATTCAGGGGAAGCGTTAGGTATTCTTTATGGTCTACTGAAGAATAGGTCATTAGATTTAGGACAATATTTTTTGTTAGCAATAATATGCGGGATATTTGCATTTTTAGGAATTTATATGGCTGCTAGATATGTAATAAGGAATTTGGCTTCCCAAATGACTGATGCTCGTCCAAGTGAAGGACTTATTACTCAATCAAGTTCCTCAATAATTTTAATGATCGCTACTTTGTTTGGTTTGCCAATTTCTCACAGTCATGTTATCGTTTTTTGTATAATTGGTATGAATAAAGCACAAAAGAGAGAAATCGATCTTAAAAATTTAGGAAAAATGGCGATATATTGGGTTTTAACTTTCCCAATAGCAGCTATTATGGCTGGATTTATTTATTTTGGATTAAATTTAATGGGATTAGTCTAATAAAATATATATAATATATGTAATATAAAGAACATTAATTATTAATAATAAAAAGAACATTAAATAAGAAAATTTGAATGGTTAAAATGGGATCATTGATTGAATTTTTGAAAAGAAAAACTGCATTAAATGTTTTAGAAAAATCTATCAAACATGCTCAGATTGTACAACAATGTGTCAAGGAATTAGAAATTGGAATAAATTTTTTACTTAATGAGAAGGATCTTCAAAAAGCTCATGATAATTTACATAAAGTCGATCTTTTAGAAGGTGATGCTGATAAATTAAGAAGGGAGATTCAAAGTGATGTCTCCAAAGGAGAATTAAGTCCTAGCGTACGACAAAATCTTTCTCATTTAATTAAGCGAATGGATGATGTTGCAAACTGCTGTACTGGTGTAGCTCGGAGGATAAATACAATACCTTTAAGGTTCTGGGAACAGAGTAACGCGGAGACTATAAATCTAATTACTGAAATGATGCAATCTACTGTGGAATGCGTTAATTTTTTAGATAAAATTGTAATAGATTTATTAGAAGAAAGAAAAAATATAAAAGAATATGCTCGGCAAATAAATCAGTATGAACATAAGGTAGATCTTTTGAATATTAAGCTGAGAAAAAGTCTCCAAGAAACAAAGTATGATGTAAATTATTTTACAGCTTTCACAGCAGGCAATGTTTTTGATATAATTGAGGCTATTTCAGATGCAATTGAAGGCGTTGCGGATTATATAATGGTATTATTAACCAGCGCAGTATAAGATAAAACAATTCATTAAATTAGCAAATAAGAATAAAATTAAGCAGTTGATCGTTTAATAACATCTACTAACCCTTTCTTATGAAGTTTTTCCATTATTTTTTCAATCTCTTCCACGGGTTTCTGATTTATCTGAGCAACCTGTTCTAGAGTATTCCTCCCATCACATACTTTTAAAACTTTATACTCATTCATAGAAAGCATTCCTAATTGAACACTTAGGGGAGTAACTTCCTTTATAACTACAGGTATTCTTACCTCACCACCCGCTTCTAAAGTCTGGACTCCCATTTCGGACATACTTGGAGCCTCACCAAAGAAGGATCTTACACCAGTAATATCATAATTTTCATTTATATAGATATAGATCGTATGCTCTTCCCCAGAAACATCATCGATTTCATCAGGATCTGGATAAAGGTTTCGATGTTTAAATTCTTTCGTATAAATCCCCATTTTAAGACCATTAATAATTTCCTTTTTATCAAGTCTTAACGCTACCATATCTTGGCATATATCACACCATCCCCATGCTTCAATTAGGGAAAAATATTTCTTTACCTTATTTTCTGGCATAATAATTTCCGATTTATAATTAAAAATTTGATAATTAATAAGTAAAATATGTGATTTATTAATATAAATTTTAATTAACTTAAGCTTTTTTAGATTATACTTTTTAAAAGCGAAAATAATTAAAGTTATAGGTTATTTTATAATCCATTAAAGTTTAGATGGTTCATAAATAGTAATGTCAAGTTTTAAAAAGAATATGTGTTTTTCATGTGGACGACCAATCGCACCTTATGAAGGGGCAGTACATTTTCCTTGCCCACAATGTGGAGATGTAACTATTTGGAGATGTGAAAGATGTAGGACTATGGGAAACACATATCGATGTCTTAAATGTGAGTTTGAGGGTCCTTAAGCATTCTAATAAAAAAAATTATTTGATTATAATGGGAGAGTTTGTAGCTTTAATTGATGTAGTTCCAGACGATACTGATGTTGAATTTGAAGGATTTGTGAATAAATTAAAGAATATCCTTCCTGAAACTTGTACGATCGAACATTATGAAATCATACCTGTAGCTTTTGGTCTGAAAAAAGCAAGGCTTCGCGTGAGATATCCCGAAGAATGGGGAGGTACGGACAAAATTGAAGAACTACTAGGTCAAGTTGAAGGGATACAAGGAATAGAAGGTATTGCGTTTTCAAAAGCATAGAGCAGGATTAAATTTACTGTCATAATCATTTTACTTATTAATTCTTATCTTGATCTAAAATTTGATATTTTAACCATTCAGTCTCATCCTTTTTAATTAGTTCTTCAATAATGGGAATCGAGTAAAAGTTTGGATTATTCTGGTATTTATTTTTAAACCTTTCAAGTATTTCGTGAGCTTCACAGATTTTTTCAGATTCAAGTAAGATATCATATATTTTTTTTATCATCTTACCAGATTCTCCAATTTCACTAGAGAAATATACTTCTTGTACTTTTTCTGCTACTTTTCGCATAAATTCCTCTTGTTCTTGGATATATGAATCCATTTCATTTTGAATTGCCAATCTAATAACTCTTTCAGCATAACTAATCGCATTCTCATAATTGCCATTTAATAAACAATTTTCTTCCAAGATCTTCATGTCATTAATATCAGCCAAAATATCAAATTTGGGATTTCTAATTGAAATCTTTTCGCTTTCACTTTTTACTTCTTTTTCCTTTGGTGTCTTTTTCCTAAGTATCTTTTTCATATTAATATACTTATAAGATTTTTTTACTAAATTCCAAATTAAATGCTAATTATTCCCATTAAAAAATCTTAATTTTCATATTTATATCTTGATTTTTAGAAGAAAGTCAAAAAAATAAAGAGAAGGCATCAAAATAATCCTATACAATACGTTTGAATAATTTATCTAACTCTTTAATTGATATAAACTTTAATGTCGGTCTTCCGTGCGCACAATGAAATGGATCCTTGCATTTAGCTAAATTGGATAAAAGTTTCCTTATGTTAGCAAGAGATAAATCATCTCCTCCACGAATGCTTCTATGACAAGCTAAATAATTAATAACATGGTCTTTTACTTCAGAAAAACTCTTATCTTTACCAATTTCAGTAATATCACCAATAATCTCTTTTATTATTTCTGCTTTTGGTAATTTTTGGACGATTGTAGGCAATTCTCTGAGAATAAATGTATTCCCTCCAAAATGTTCAAATTTAAACCCTAATTTGTTTATTTCATTTAAATTTGATAATAAAAAGAACCTTTCACTTGGAGAAACTTCAATTTTTAGCGGTGTAATGAGCTTTTGTATACTTTTTTTAGTAGTATCATATAGCCTATGAAAGTATTCCTTATTAATTCGTTCAGAGGCTGCATGCTGATCTAAAATATACATTCCCGCCTCTCCATTTTCATTAACGCCTTCTAGTATAATATAAACCTTATTTCTCAATTGTCCTGTTTTAGAAATTAATCGAAGCTTAGGGAAATTTCCTGAGATTATATACTTTTCTCTTAGATAAGTTTCCTGATTATATTCTTCTTCAGTTGTCTTATCGAAAATCTGGTCTGTTAAATCTAATTGTATTAGTTCTTGAGTTTCATTCCCTTGTTGGATTTGCATCTTCTCAGATTCTTTAGTAAATTCCTGAACATTTTTAATAGTTTCAAAAGCATCTTCAGATTTTACCCCTAAATCTGACTTAAATCTTTCATCTTCATCTGAAATAAATTGTTTAATTTCAGTTTCAAGATATTTTTCTTGTTTTTTAATAAAATTTTCATCAATAAAATCTCGGATAATGTTATATACTTTATTATAAATAAAATCTTCGTCTTCAAATCTGATATGCAACTTTTTCGGATGGATATTACAGTCAATAATAGCAGGATTTATATCTAAAAATAGAATAAAGAAAGGATATTGTCCGATCATCAATAAATCTTTATATGCTTCTTGTACAGCTCTGAATAAGAGATCACTGATGATATAGCGCTTATTAACAAATAAACATGAATACGTTCTACTTTTTTTAGAGATTTCAGCACTTCCAAGTAATCCATGTAGTCTAAATTCATCTTCACTATAATCAATTAGTTCCATATATTTAGCAACAATTTTCCCATAAATATGAAAAATAGTTGTTTTTAAATCATTTTGAGCTGGGCAATTAAGTATGGCAAGGTCATTATGAATATAGATAAAATGAAGAAATGGAAATGCTAATGAATATCTTTGTATAATGTCTGTTATATGCCCCAATTCTGTATTATCCTTTTTCAGAAACTTTTTTCTAGCAGGAATATTATAAAATAGATTTTTTACTCTGATATTAGTACCAACAGGGCAAGAGATTTCATCCTTCTGAATAGTTTTCCCTCCCTCAATAATCAATCTTACTCCTAATTCATTTTCCTTAATTCTAGAAACTATTTCAACTTGGCTAACAGCAGCTATGCTTGCGAGTGCTTCCCCTCTAAAACCTAAAGAATTTAAAGTGTCTAAATCCTCAATCCTTCTTATTTTACTGCTAGTATGCCTACCAAAAGCAATTTCGATCTCATCTGGGGGTATACCTATTCCATCATCTATAACTTGTATTAAGGATTTTCCTGCCTTTTTTATAACAATCCGTATTTCATTTGCTTCCGCATCAATACTATTTTCAATTAATTCTTTTACTACATTTGCTGGTCTTTCGACAACCTCTCCTGCTGCAATTTTTTCAGCATCAATTATCTTTTGAATTTTTGAATATTTCAATTTATCTCAAGATTTTATTTCATACTCAAAATTTTATAATTTAATCAGACTAATATATTTCACATTATTAACAAATATAAAAAAATACTCTATTAAGATTTAAATAATTTTTAATTAGAGTTGTTTCTTTTGGTTTCTATAAAAATTTTTCAAACTAAGCAAGAAATGGGAGAAGCTGCAGCAAAAATGGCTGCAAAGATTCTACAACATGTTCTCCAATTAAAAAAAAAAGCATGTTTTGTCGCAGCAACAGGAACTTCTCAATTTGAATTTTTAGATGCTCTATGTAAATACGATGAAATTAATTGGAAAAAAACTGAAATGTTTCATTTAGATGAGTATTTAGGTTTACCAGCAAATCATCCCGCTAGTTTTAGGAATTATTTAAAAAAGCGACTTGTAGACAAAGTAAAGCCTGGAAAAGTTTTTTTCATTCAAGGAGATACTTCAAACCCAAAAAATGAGTGCAAACGAATAAGTAATCTTATTTCAAAAAGATGTATTGACTTAACTTTCGTTGGCATTGGAGAAAATGGGCATCTCGCCTTTAATGATCCTCCAGCAGATTTCAAAACCAAAGAACCTTATATTGTTGTAAATCTGGATACTAAATGCCGAATACAGCAATTAAATGAAAGGTGGTTTGAAAATATTGAGAATGTACCAAAAAGAGCAATCACTATGTCAATTAATGAGATAATGAGAGCCAAAAATATTATTTGTATTTGTCCTGATAAAAGAAAGGCTGAAGCTGTTCGAAACTGTTTATCTGACAAGGCTAAAATTAGCCCTAAGAATCCAGCATCAATTTTGAAAAATCATCCTCGAGTAATGTGCTATTTAGATAAATTTTCTTCTTCTCTTCTTTGATTATTAAAATTTTCTAATTTTTCCTTCATTTTAATTAATTTCTTCATTGCGTCTAATGGAGTTATAGAATTGATGTCAATATCCTTTAGTAATTTAACTGATTTCATTAATTCTTCATCAAGCACCTGTTTTTTAACATCTATTGGTTTAAATAAAGAGGTTTGTACATATTTTTTTGTTTTTTTAGGTTTTGACTCTTTTTTAATGCTACTAATCTCAGATTTTAATTTCTCGATTTCATAAGTTTTTTTACCTAATTCTTTTTCTTTTTCGGAAATTTCTTCTTCACATATACTTAATTCTTGATGTTTTGTTTCAAGTTCAAAGTTTAATTTCTCTAACTCTTTTAGTTTTTCACTTACAATTTTGTCATGATATTTTCCAGAACGCGCTCCATTGCCATTTTCTTTAACTGTTGCTCTAAATGGGTCTTTTTCTTCTATTTGATCTAAAATTTCAAATGCTCTTATGATGACATCATCAGGAATTCCAGCTAATTTAGCTACATTTATTCCATAAGACTTATCAGTACTCCCTGGCTTTAACTTTCTTACAAAATTAATACTTCCATCCTCATTTTCTATAATATCAAGATGAAAGTTCTTAATTCGTGGTAAATTTATCTCTGTTAACTGATGATAGTGAGTACTAAAAAGTGTTTTAGCCTTTAACTCGTGGAGTTTTTCTAGAGTTGCCATAGCAATACTTTGACCATCACTAGTACTTGTTCCTCTACCAAGCTCATCAATAATAATAAGGCTTTTAGGAGTTGCATAATGCAAAATCTTCGCGGTTTCTGTCATTTCAATCATAAAGGTACTCAATCTTCTCGCCAAATCATCTGAGGCTCCTATTCGAGTAAAAATTTGATCAATTATGCCTATTTTCGCCGACTTTGCAGGAACAAAACATCCCATCTGAGCAATTATACAAATTAAAGCAACTTGTCTCAGGAAAGTACTTTTACCTGCCATATTTGGGCCAGTTATTACTAACATTTGGTTTTTTTCAGTATCCAAATAACAATCATTAGGTATAAATTTATCAGACAGATTAATTTGTTCCACAACGGGGTGTCTTCCATCTTTTATAATTATCTTATTTTCATTGTTAATCACGGGGCGACAATAACTATATTGCTCAGCGATCTCAGCAAAACATGCCATTATATCTATGAATGCAATATTTTTTGCTGTTTCTAAAATATTTACCGTTTCTTGTAATACTTTTTCTCGTATCGTACAATAAACTTCATATTCTAAATCGTTTATCTGTTCTTCTGCTTTTATTATTTTTTCTTCAAGTTGCTTTAACTTTACTGTTGTAAATCGTTTCGCATTTTTAAGAGTCTGCCTTTCTATATATTCTTCAGGCAACTTTGGAATAGATTTGAGAGTATTTAGTGTAATTTGAATGTAATAACCAAGAATATTATTATGACCAACTCTGAAACCAGAATTTAATCTCCATCTTACTTTTTGCTCATTTTCATATTCAAGAATATATTTTTTCCCGTTATTTAAGATATCTCTTAAATCATCTATGTTTTCATTAAAACCGTATTTTATTATATTTCCTTCTCTTATAGTGGTAGGTGGTTCGTCTTTTATAGATGCTTCAATCAAACTCCTAATTTCTCTAAAATCATCAATTTTTTCCAAAAATCTAGATATTTCAGGAATCTTAGACTTTTCTAATATTATTTTGATTTTAGGGATCTTTTCTAATGAATTTTTAACATAAATTAAATCTCTTGCATTTGAAGATCTAGAATAATTAACTTTATTGATATATCTCTCAAGATCTCCAATTATTTTTAATTCCTCTCTCAACTCAGATCTTAAGAAAATATCATCTTTAAATTTCTGGACAATATTAAGACGGTGATTTATCTCATCAATATTAGTAAGTGGTTGCAAGATGATCTTTTTTAATAAGCGGGCTCCCATTGGAGTATGAGTATGGTTAAAGATAGAGTATAATGTCGTGTCTCTTCCTTTTTCCCATAATGATGTTATTAATTCTAAATTTCTTTGAGTTATATAATCCAGATGTAAAACTTGTTCTTCATGGATTACATTTATTTTAAATATATTTGGTAGAATATCTCTTTGGGTTTCTTTCAAAAATGCTAGTAATCCACCAGCTGCTTGAATTGCTAATGATTTTTCTTCCAAATCAAAACCTTTAAGATTTGAAACTTTGAAATGTCGAGTTATTAGGGAATAAGCCTCATCATAATTAAAAATATAGTCGTCAACTGATTTAATTAATGCATCATTTAAATCAGTAATTAATAAAAATAGTTTCTCATCTTTTTTTAACTCTGAAGGGACAACCACTTCAACCGGATCGTATTGAGCAAAAATACTTAACAGTTTTTCCAATGGATCTTTTTCACTCATAGAAAATTCTGTTGTTATAAATTCACCTGTAGAAATATCCGCAAATGCAATCCCAAAACCAGTTCTTTGTCTAATTATCGAACATATATAGTTATTTTCATTAGATTTTAACATATCTAACTCGATAATTGTACCTGGAGATAATATTCTCACAACCCCTCGTTTTACAATTCTACCTTTCACTGTAGAGGGATCTTCTAACTGATCAACCAAAACCACAGTTTGTCCTAAATTTACTAAGTTTTTTAAATAATTACCTGCGTGATGAGGGATACCAGCAAGAGGATAGGAATCATCTCCAAATTTTCTCTTAGTTAAAGTAATGCCTAATAGATTTGAAACTCTCACGGCGTCATCATAGAAGAATTCATAAAAATCTCCCATTCTATAAGCTAAGATATGGTCAGGATATTTTTTCTTGTATTGTTCCTTGACACTGTACCAGTGTTTCATCATTGGAGTTAAATCTTTCAGATTAAGTTCCTCTATTGAGACTTTATCCTTCATCATAAGAAAAAATTCAACTCTAAGAAATAAATCTTACAAGTCTATTAATTTTCAGTAGAAATTTATAATATTTATTATAGATTTAATAATAAAAATTCTATTTCTAAATCCAAGGAGTTATGTCCAAGGTCTCTATCCAAGGCTTAGGCAAATCGAATAACTCTGGCATAAATTTATATATTTCTGCAATTGCTTCTAAACAGCCGGTTAATTTATGTGTATTTTTATACCGATTGAATAAAAATTCTCGATCATTTAAAGATGGAACTGTATAATCTAAGTATTTAACTAGCGCATCTTTTACATCTTCTTTTCTATACCCTTTAGTTTGCATACAGCACCTTAACAATGAAAAAATCGCGTCGAGATCGATACAGTAAGAGATGTCTTTATCCCAAAGTCCCAATTCATTCTGTAATTTCAACGTGGAATCAATAACTTTTTCTGGAAATTGAATTGGATGCCCCATAAATTCGTAGATCCAATAATAGTGGACTGCGCCGCCCAATTCATGTTTGGTTAACCTTTTACTAATTTTTTGATTCCATCCAAGGCACCAAAATCCCATCTCAGGATCAGCTCTATCATCTAACCAATCAAAATACCAATTGAAAAAATCTTTATGGGGATATTTATCCTCCTCTAAAGTGGCAAAAATGGCTCCGATACCGCCTCCTTTATGCGAACCGGGCCAATAAAGAAATCCCCACTCTGGAACTTTATTTAACCACCGTTCAACTTTTTTTTTCGTGTTTAGTTTTTTTGTAATTCCTAAACTATATTTTGGAGTTGTTTCTAATAATTTAAGAACTGAAGTAGCAAATGCGGTACAGTGTTCCCATTGACCTGTCAATGGTGACCGAAATTTATAATTAAAATATCTATCTTTAAACCAACCTGTTTTTAAAACTTGATAAGACTGAATCTGTTTAATCCACCTTTGAATATCTATTTCATAGAAGGATATATACTTATCTAATTGATTTGGAATCACTAAATTAAATACTATATCGCAGATTCCATATAGCGATGGTTTATTTTTACCTCTAATTAAGGAAAAGTGTCCTGCTTCATTATCAATCTTAAAGCTGTCGACCCATTCAAATAAATTTTCTAGGAATGAATCGAGATTGTATTGGCTCATTCTTTTAAATGACCTTTTTTTAAATAAATAAAAAAAATTAGATTAAATTTGTAAAATTTTCTTTTCTAATGTTAAGTCATATGCTTCTTTCATGGCTTCCTCATATATATCAATCTTAAATTTATTGTGAAATGGGCTTATCTTACTACCGAATTTAGCGACTTTACTTAATGCTTTTGGAAAGAAACCAAGAATTGGAGCAGTAACCATTAAAGCTGCTCTATTAAATTCTTGTAATGTATTATCATCATAACCTCCTAATAACCCGTCTAAAAATGCATAGAAAAATATAAACACAAAAATCCCTAATAAGAATAAGATTGCAGTATTAAGGATTTTATCTCCCAATGGAAGTGCCCAAATTAGTTCGCTTGTAAAATATAGGACAATAAAATTAATTATTGCTGAAATTGCTGGAGTTATAAAAGTTTTAAAAGGATAGATTTTGTATTTAATGATTTTTTTCCGAACGATCAACCAACCAATAATATCTTTAAGAAATACCGCAGGTATATAGGCTATTATTACGTAAACCATATCCCTTAAAAAGTAAACTAATATAAACATGAGTAATGCTCTACTTGTTTGTTCAATAATCCAAACAACCATTGCATAACCAGTATGTCCCGTTCCTTGAAAAACTGAATCAACTAACCAAGAATATATACCACCGGTATGAAAAAGTAATAGGGGTACTAGAAATTTGACAGCAGGTCCACCATATTCCTCACCGGCAGCTCCCACCAAAAATTTAGCTCCTGTGGCAAAAAGAACAGAAATTAAGAAAAATGCAAAATAATTCCCCCATCGAAAAGCTTGATAGATATATAGTTTGGTCAATGTATGCTTATTATGAGAACTTGATTCACTATACGCACCTAAAAGAGTATTTGAATAAAGCGTTACAATTTGAACAATCATGCCTAATGTCCATGTTAAATTAAACCAACCTAAATTATTGGAATAATTTGCTACAAATATAGAGGTTATAATGACCTGAATAAACCATCCAATTTGCACAAAACCTTCCCCAACACCTAGCTTTGACCCATAACGTAGCGATTCTTTAACTTCCTCTCTAGAAAAATCAATTCTAAAACATGTTTTAGGTGAAAAGCCTTGTTTTTTAAAGATTAAAATTGAGATAAAAAAAGTCATCCAATAATCAAAACATCTTGCAATCGCATATCCTATACCAGCTCCTAAAGCTTCACCAAAAATTGGATTAGCAGCACCCCACATTCGCCCAATGTAGCAAAAAGTCACTTGTCCTACCAATAAAAATACAACTTCCCAGAAAATATATAATATTAGATAGAAATCTGAGCGTTGTAACCCTTGAAAAGTATACATAAATACTAAGAATACACCAGGATATTGAACAAATGAGTATATTATAAAAATCCAACTCATATGAGCGAGATTGGTATAGGGAAATATAAACGAACCCATGAATGCTATTAACGATATTTGAATAATACCTGTAAATAATTGCCACCAAACATAAATTTGAATATAATGTATTGATTTTTCTGGATTTTTTACTCGATATTGAGCAAAAAATTTAGCCAACGCAAAACTAGTTCCGAAATCAAACAAAATCCATATAATTTGAAAGAAATTATAGGCATAATTATACCATCCAGCAGCTTGTGGATATGGCTGTATGATTTGGGGCATTATAAAATTCGAGATTAATAGCTGTGGTAAAACTAAAATTAATCCTATGAATAATGTGAATAGAAATCCACCAAGCTGGCGGTGCACACCAATAACCTCCCAATCATCTTTTAAATCTACATGTTCCTCCAATTTCCTCTCTAAAACCTCAATCTCTTCCATTCTTTTTCTCTGTTCCTCTTCTGCCCTTAACTTTAACGTATCAATTACTTGTTGGTCGATAGCACTTCTTGATTTCCTTCTAACAACCAAAAATAAAGCAATTGCTAGAATAGCAAGGATAAAAACGATAATTCCAATTATAATTTGTTCAAAAAAGTGAGGAACTGGCGAATAAGGCCATGAGGGGTAAGTTTGAAAAGAAAGATTTAAACTTTCAAAAATTACCGCATATAAAAGGTAATTGAAATAAGGCCACACTTTAAAATCTAAATTAGCATTTGTTTCTATCCAGCCTGAAAATAAAATAACATTTCCACTTCCCTTTGCTCTCTCAATTATAATTGCTTCTCGATTTGTTTCAATCTCCAAATTTTTTGAAATCGGATAGACATCCACAACTCTTTGGACAGATGAATCTAAGCTATTAAGGGGAATAATAGTCATATTATTAACTTTCATATCAGGAGCAGAATTCCAGTCAATATTACTACTAATTGGATGATTTGGGTTATTTACTATAAACAGCATAGATTCTTGATTTTTTGCTTTACCTGCCTCAAATAGCGTATTATCAATCAATTCTAATTCTTCTAAAAGTGTTGCATCATTATGTAAATTATGTCCCATAAAAACGATAGCTCCTCCACCATTATCAACAAAAGTGGAAATGTTTCCTTGCTTTGAAGCACTTAACTGAGAATCAAATAATATAACAACATCAATCCATGGACCTATTGAGTTTAATGGATCAGAATCAGACTGTCTTGAGATATTAAAATTTTCTTGATCAATCCCAAGACTTTGAATAAATAAGTCATCGTTTCCCTTACTAATTACTAAAATATTTCTTCTAGTACTTGGTTGCGCAAAAGCTGGTTTTATTAATAGAAATACAGAGATGTTAGCTACAATCAATGTAATCAAACAAATTATCATTAGTTTTGATATTTTTTGTTTTTTAATTGACATAATTATCAATCTGATTTAATTAAAATTAGTATTTAATAATGGATTTTTTTTATTTATTAATTTTTAATTTTTTTAAATATGTTTTTCAATCCATACGTACATATCGCGATAAACTAAAGCGCGACTTTTTTCAGTCCATAAATCATGAAGGAATCCATCATATTCTCGATATGTTTTATCTTGACTTTTAACCTTTTTAAAAAATTCTCGTGTCTTATTTTTATCAACAATATTATCATTTCCCGCTTGTAGTATTAATACTGGGCATATTAAGCTTGTGGCGTTTTCCATAGCCCATTTCATAGAATTCTCCATTTCTGATGCTGATTTAACCGTGATTACTTCTAACTTTTTCTTATCAGCAATATTTTGTCTTAAAATCTTTAAGTCACTTGTCAATTGATTCTGATCAATAATCATTGATATAGTTTTAGTAGGTGAAAGTTTCGAGATCGCCCCTTTCATCTTTTTTGCCATTTTACCAATTGCTAATCCTAATTGTGGAGAAGATACTATAAGACCCTGTAAGCCAGGATGGTTAATAGCGTATATTAAACTGATTAAACCACCAAAAGCATGACCCATTAAAAAAACTTCGTTATTATTAGCCTCTTTTTTTACGAGATCCATAAATAATACAATATCCTTTTGAATATGATCCATACTATCAATATGTCCCTGAATTTCAGCATTTCTCCAATGCCCTCGTAGATCGAATGCGTAAATAGCATAACCTTTTTCTGTGAAAAATTCAGCAGGAATCTTCATTCTATCAGAATGAGTACCCCAGCCATGAATTGCAATTAAATTAATCTTCACATTTTCGGAATCGGGCAACCAATATTGATAAAACAGTTTTTTATTCTCCCTTCCTTCGAAATATCCAGATTTATTTATCATATTTATTCACGAATGTTATAAATTTCGACCACAATAGATGTAATAAGATTAATAATTTTGATATTTTTATATTATTATTGCTTTTAAAAATGAATTTAAAGAGAAATGCTAATTTAACAAAGCTTTATATTATTCAGTAAACTTCTTATAAAATAATATTATTTTAATATCAATATTTCAACTTTATTGGCTATTTCTATGAATGTATCAGATAATAATGATGAAATTATAAGTCTAATTATATTAGGTAGAGGCGGCCAAGGAGCAGTCACGGCATGTGAAATTCTTGCAGAAGCCGCATATTTAAGTGGAAATTTTAAAGATGTCCATGCTTATCCTTCATTCGGGGCAGAAAGGAGAGGTGCTCCAGTTCAAGCTTATGCCAAGCTGTCAAGATCAGATAAAATATGGGATCGTGCCCAAATTGAACACCCAGATATTTTAATTATATTTGATGAAACTGTTTTAGATTATGAGGTTGTCTCTTCTCTAAAAACTAATGGCACTTTTATCATTAATTCAGATAAAGAACCAGAATTCTTTGTAAATCAGTTTAATTTTAGTAAAGAGGTAAAAATTATTGTAGCTGATATTAGCAATTTAGCATTAGAAAAAAATTTGACTATAGACGGAAATCCAGTCATTAATACTCCTATTTTAGGATTATTATCAAAGGCTTTACCAGATTTAACATTGGAGAATCTAAAAGAGGTAGTCCTTAACAAAATGGGCGAAGAGGTTGGAAAACTTAATTTTGAATTAATAGAGCAAGGATATAAACTTGCTAAAATATTATAAAACCAACGAATTCTTCTTAATTGATGGGTAATTTTACAATAAATGTACTTCCTTTGTTTCTTCCAGCTGACTCAGCTCTAATTTCACCTTCATGTAAATCAATAATCTCTTTTGAAATGAATAAACCCAAACCAGTACCTTGAATATCTACATATTCATACCCTGAACCATATCGCTCAATTTTACCAAATCTTGTAAATAACATATGTATCTCTTCCAGTGTTAGACCGATACCTGTATCACTTATTCTAAATTCTACCCAATTCCCGTTTTTATTAAGACTTATTCCTATTTCTCCATCGGGGGGTGTATTCTTTATCGCGTTTGATAGTAAATTTATAATTACTTGCTCAATTCTTATTTGGTCTATCTTTAACTCTAGATTTTTGGGAGTAGATATAGTTAAATTAAGCTTCCTTTCCTTTATCCAATAATCTAATTCTTTAACACAATCTTTAATAATTTTACTTAAATTGGTTGGTTTTTTTGACAGCTGAAGTTTATTATAATCAACTCGAGTAATATCAATTAAATTATCAACTAAATGTCTTAATCGTTTACCCCCTTTTTCTATAAGTTCAATTATTTCAAGTTGTTCTGCTCCAAATTTATCTTTATATAAAGTTAATAAAAGTTCACTCCCCCCACTTATTGAAACAAGAGGCGTTTTCAATTCATGAGAAACACGTGAGATTAGATTTTTTCTAATTGTATCTAATTCTTTTAATTTTTTAATCTCCTCTTTAATTAAAATATCTGCCTCTTTTTGTGGTGTAATATCATTAAAGATCGCTTGAACATGTGTCTCTCCCGCTATCTCAATTAGCCCAGCCTGTAAATTAACCCAGATTAAACGACCATTCTTTCTATAAGCCTGTAAATCAATACGATGGATAACTTCTCCTTTTATAAATTTTTTGAACAATTCAATTATTTTTGGTAAATAATTTGGATGAAGAACTGAAACATCTTTAAATTTTTTCCCTACTAATTCTTCTTTGTTATATCCAAAAACTTCTGTGGATCTTGGATTAATATCAACAATAGTTCCTTTAGAATCTAATAATACTATGGAAAAGGGGGTATTTTCATAAAGATTTCTGAACTTTGCTTCAGATTCTCTCAATTTTCTTTCTAAATTGAACTTTTCTGTTACATCGGTAATGGTTCCATCAATATGAATGGGCCATCCATCTTTATCTCTGATTAGGTGAGAGTTTAATTCTAGAGTTATATTTCTGTCCGTTTTGGTTTTAGCGTGGCAAATATAACCTCTTACCATTCCTTCTTTAGCAATAACTTCTAAATACTCCCCCCTATCTTCAGGATTTTGCCAAAATTCTGAAACATTTTTCCCTATTAAACTCTCTGAAGGATCATATCCTAATATGATATTGTGTGCACTATTATGGTTTAGCATTTCTCCATCTAATTTAACTTGATAAAAACCCACATCTAAATTTTCAATTAAATTACGATATTTTTTTTCGGATTCTATTAAATTTTCTTCTGCTCTTTTTCTTTCAGTTATATCTTCTGTATGCACTATAATCAAGTCAGGACTAACATATCCATATTTTACCAAAAGATATTTCTCTTCACCCGAATAATGAAATTTGTATTTCATTTCTCTTGTAATTTGGAATTTTTCATTCATACAAAGTTTTAAATCTTCTAAAATATCTTCTCGATCTTTATACAATTCAGAAGCTTTATATCCTAAGAAATCATTAACTGTTCCATTTGTTATTTTTACAGCAGCATTATTAAAATCTATTAATACAAAATCATCATCATATTTTTGCCAAGTATAAGCGGGAATTGGTCCCTCTTTATAAATGGCTTTAAACATTTCTCCAGATTTTTTTAAATTTTGTTCTGCCTTTTGACGATCTGTTACATTTTTACCAATTCCTAAAATTGCATAGATACGTCCATCTTTTTTTAAAGGTATACCATACGTTTCAATATATAAAAAATTTCCATACTTAGTTTTAACTTTATATTCACTCCTTTTTGATTGTTTACCCGTTTTTTTTATTTCTTTCGTTACCGTCTGAGCTTTCATCAGATCTTCTTTATCTAATAAATCTATGAAAGAAATATTAGGAATTTCATCTCTTTCATAACCAAGGGTAATCAATGTTATTTCATTTGCATCCAGAAAATTTCCATTTAAGTCATTGACATAGATTAGATCTAAGGAATGTTCAAAAAGATCTTTAAATTTTTCTCTTATCTCCTCTTTATTATAATTCATTTTAACAACCTAAGCGTATGGTAATTATTCTTAATTAGAAAATTCTCTAAAAAGATTATTAAATTATAATTATTTATGTTTATCTTTATTAACCTAAGTATCCTAAGTAAATTCTATTTAGGGGCTTAGATTTCTATTTTATATGAATTTAGGAAAAATGATTATTTTTTCAATTAACTAAAGCCATAAACCTTATCGAATTTAATAGCAAGAATTTTATTTCAATACTAATTAATTTTTATATTAAATTCAATTCAATAATATGTGTGATTCTTATGACTGATATTAAAAAAGATTACCAAAAAATACTTGGCTCGGTACAAAAACCAGTTAAAGGTGAAGCAGGAAAAACTGGAACATGGAGCTCTAAAAAACCAGTAATTGATTTGGAGAAATGTATTCCAGCAAAATCAGGAAAAGCCAGCTGCTTTAATTGTTGGTTATTTTGTCCAGAAGCGGTTGTTTCAAGAACTATCCCACCAAGAATAGATTTAGAATATTGTAAAGGATGCGGTATATGTATGGAGGAATGTCCTGTGAAAGCAATAACTATGGAGGAGATGAAATCAGATTGACCATTACAGAGCCAAAGTCTAAGACATTAGGACAAAAAACTAAAATATTAACCGGTAATCATGCTGCCGCTCATGCAATTCGACAAGCGAAGGTTGGAGTGATTTCAGCATACCCAATTACTCCACAAAGCCCCGTGGTCGAAAAAATAGCTGAATTTATATTTAAAGGAAAATTAGATGCTAAATTTGTTAAAGTTGAATCAGAACATTCAGCATTAGCTGTATGTTGTGCTGCTTCTGCAACAGGCTCTAGGGTAGCTACAGCAACCTCTGCTCATGGACTTGAGCTAATGTATGAGATGCTTCCTTGGGCAGCAGGTAATAGATTACCAATAATCATAAATTTGGCTACTAGATCACTTGGAGCGCCATGGAGCGTTTGGACGGATCATTCCGATTTTATAACCATAAGAGATGTGGGGTGGATTCAATTTATGTGTGAAAGTAATCAAGAAATCTATGATACTAATATTCAGGCTTTTAAAATTGCTGAAGATCCTCGAGTTTTTTTACCATCAATTGTAGCCTATGATGGTTATATATTAAGTCATACTATGATGCCTGTTACTTTAGAAAATCAACAGGATATTGATGATTTTCTCCCTCCACTCAGACATCATATTAACCTATCAAATATTTCTCAAATAAAAGGAGTTGATCCTGTTACTACTCCTCACATTAGGAATAGAGGGAAAGAAGGTACTGCTCCTGGATATTATGAATATCGATATGCTTTACAAAAAGCCCTTGAAAATTCTATCGATATCATACAACAAGTTCATAATGAATTTGCTGAAAAATTTGGGAGATCGTATGGAAATGGTTTATTTAAAACTGCACAAATAGAAGATGCTAACGTTATTATCCTTGCTATGGGATCAGTTGCCTCTCAATCAAGAATTGTATTAAAAAAGTTAAGACAAGAAGGTTTAAAAGTAGGTTTGGTTAGCTTAAAACTATTTCGACCCTATCCTGCGAAATATTTGAAAGAGTTATTAAAGGAGAAGGAAACAATTATAGTTTTTGATAGAGAAATTGGTTATGGTTATGAAGGGGTTTTATGTTATGAATTAAAATCAGCATTATATGGATTGAAGAAACCCCCTTTCATTAAAGGTTTTATAGTTGGTTTAGGTGGAAGGGATGTAACAGATGAACAACTAATTGATGGAGTTAAAAGAGCTTTAATTCAAGCTAAAACTGGAGAGATCTCTCAGACAACTGAATTCTTAGGTCTAAAACTAGATCAACTGGGTGATTATGATGAATCAACTTTTTTTGAGGAGGTAAAAAAATAATGGTAAAAGTAATGGACATTCCAGAAGAAGAGTTTATTTACCCAGGAACCAGAGCATGTGCTGGGTGCTCAATGGCTTTAATATATAGGATCGCTCTTAAGGCTTTAGGACCAAATACCATAATAACTGTACCTGCTTCATGTTTAACTGTATTACATGGGATGCAGGGTTTTTGTACAACTAAAGTATCTGTATATCACACTCCATTTGCTACCACAGGAGCTGCAGCATCAGGTATAGTTGCATCTTTAGACGATAAAGGTTTATCAGAAGACATCAATGTAGTAGCATTTGCAGGAGATGGTGGAACTGTTGATATTGGTATTCAGAGTTTAAGTGGAGCTGTAGAAAGAGGTACAAATTTTATTTTTGCTTGTTATGATAATGAGGCTTATATGAATACGGGTGTTCAAAGAAGCGGGAGTACTCCTCCAGGAGCGTTTAGTACTACAACACCCGAAGGAAAAACTGGTTATAAGAAAAATATGGCAAAAATATTAGAGGCCCACGGAATACCATACGTAGCTACCGCTATTTCTTCTTATCCGCTGGATCTGTATGAAAAATTTCAGAGAGCTAAAGAGATAAGTGGTTCAAAGTATATACATATTTTAGCCCCTTGTCCCCCAGGTTGGGGATACGAACCTAAGGACTCAATTGAGATAGGCAGATTAGCTGTACAAACAGGTTTTTGGCCATTATATGAAATAATTGAAAGAAAATTTATCTTATCTAAAGATAGCAGAAAGTTTTTAGATGCATCGAAAAGGAAACCTATAGAAGAATATTTTAATTTACAAAAAAGATTCAGGAAAATCTCGAAGGAAGAAATTGAAAACTATAAAAGATATATCAATGATTTATGGAATGAAATTGAGCAGAGATTAGAAGAAGTTTAATTTAATTATCATATCTATTTTTCCCTTTTATTTTCACGTAAATTATAGAAATATGACATTTACTTAAAAAAATCGATAAAAATTAAAAATATCATAATTTTAAAATTAATTGATCCTTTATGCTTAGAAGTTTTATTTTCAACGAAATCAAAAATAATTGGGTTGAAGAAGATGAATATTTATTTTATCATGATTTATGTGCCTTTCTTGATGAAGAAAATCAAATCCTTTATCTATGGAGAGGTCCTAAGAGTACTAAGGCGAGGTATAAAAAAGGATACCATTCATTAAATGAATTAATTTCAAAGGAAAAGCAACTTAAAATTCAAATTAATGTATTAGCTAAATATATCCCGGATTTTATTAAAGAAAAACTCGACAAAATGTTAATCGCAGCTCAAAAGCAAAAAGAAATTGGTAAATATAAATTTTCAAAATTCGCAACGATTAGACTTTATTTAGGCTTTTTAATAATATCAATTACTTTTCCAATCTTTTCTTTTTTATTACTAATCAATTGTGTATTTTGGCCTATTTCAAATGGGAACTATGTTGTTTCTGCTGTAATATATCAAAGTTGGTTGTTTTATCCAAAAGTTCTGTTAATTATTTCTTTAATAATGTTTATCTTTAACATAATAATTGGATTATATGAAATGGAAGTTCAAGTTATTATTTTTTCTTTAATGGGTTTGATAATTTGTAGTGGAATCTTACTATATCTCCAACAAGGAATTTATCTCTTTTTATTTCAGGAGGGATCAACTTCTACTTTATATATAATTAAAATACAAGATATCACTGTGTTTTATATAATTATTTTTTCTGCAATTGTTATATTTGAATTACCTAATTTGCTCAAATTAATATCATTCATAAGAACTTACAGAAAATATATTTTTTAATTCTATATTACTTTATTTATAATCATTTAATTAAATAAATAGTATAAATAAAAAAATTCAAATTTAATAATATGGCTGAAGCTGCCAAACTTCTTCCTAATCTTGAAAAAGAAGATTTGAGGATATTAATGGCAATTGAACTCGGAATGAAAAGATCTGAGTATGTTAAAATTAGTGATATAAGATTTTATGCTAGATATCCAATTGAAGAAACACTATTTCGACTTAAAAAAGTGCATAAAAATGATTTGATTATAAGGGACTCCTCGGAATATGAAATCTCCTATACATTAAATTCCTATGGATATGATGTATTAGCTTTACATGCGTTAGTTGAAAGAAACATCATCAGTCAATTAGGTCCTCTAATTGGAAAAGGAAAAGAGTCGGATGTTTATAGTTGTATGGATGATAATGAGAATATATATGCACTTAAAGTATATCGAATAGGCAGAACAAGCTTTAAAAATATTAAAAAGTATCGAAGTTTTATAGGAAACAGATCACATCTTTCATGGTTATATGTGAACAGGCTGGCAGCAAAAAAGGAATTTCGTGCATTAAGCAAAATTTATTTACTAAAACTAAATACTCCCAAACCAATTGCATTTAATAGACACGTTATTGTTATGTCATATTTGAGAGGTAAAGAACTTGTTTATTTTCAGAGCATCAAAAATCCAGATAAAATTTTTAATAAGATAATAAAGCAGATAAAAGCAATATATAAAAAAGCAAATATGATTCATGGTGATTTGGGGGAATTTAATATTATTTTAGATGAAAAAGGAAATATCCTTATAATAGATTGGTTACAGTGGGTTCCAAAAGAACATCCAAATGCTCAGTCTTTATTAGAAAGAGATATTGAAAATGTTTGTAATTATTTTAGAAAAAAATTTAATGTTATAAGTAATTCCCATGAAATTATTGCTGAATTTTATAAAAATTAGCCAAATTCTCTTAATTCTTCATCAATTTTCCTTGAATTATTATATCTTCAATAGATTCAATATTTTTTATTTTAAGATTGATTAATTTTGAATTTAAGAATGAAATTAGTGAATCTAAATCTAGTCTTTTCTTTAATATAGAAAATTTTAAATTAGCCATATGTCCACTCACCCTTAAAATTTCTATTATACCTGTATAAATATTAGGCAGATTTTGCAATGATGTAATTGAATAAATTATATTAATTCTATTATCTCTAAAAGGTAAATGGTCAATATCACTTAATATTAAATTTACATTAAGATTATTATTCAGATTTTTGCATTTTTCGGCAAATAACTTTAACATATTTAAAGAAATCTCAATACCGATATACTTTAAATATTTTATTTGATTAATCTCAAATTTTTTTACAATGAATTCAAAAAGAAGGCCAGAACCACAGCCAGCGTCTAAGATTATTTTATTTTTTTCTTGTAGAAAATCGCTGAGTATTAGCTTATATTTCTCTTCTTGAATTTTTCTATATCTTTTATCATAAAAAATTGAAGTAGAGTTATATTTACTCAATATTTCCTTTTTCTTGTCATAATTCCCTTTAAAATTTCGCAATTAGGATTACCAAAGTATAATAATTATTTAAGGGGTTAATACCCGATAAAAAGGTTTTAATTCAAAAAAGTTTTTCTTTAAATTAACTTTTCTATAAATATAGTAAATATTTTTTTAAACACAGGTAGAAATATGTCAAGTAAGAATAATAATTCTAGTTCTAAATCTAAAAATCCACTATCCATTCTTATGGCATCACAGAATAGCCAAATTTTATTAAGATTAAAAGATGGAACAGAATATAGAGGATTACTAAAAGAAATTGATGCGTACATGAATTTAATTCTATATGATGCCACAGAACTTTTAGAGGGAACTCCCGTAGCTAAATATAATGAGATTTTTATACGAGGTAATAATCTTCTCTTTATAAAGCCAGATGCGTCTCAAATTATGTAAAAAAAAGAGAAGTTGACATTTAATCCTTCCAGTAATCTTGTTTCTGTAATTGGATACGGGACATTCATTTCCCGCGGAATTTGGAGAACTAAAAAGAACGTTGAAATTTGTTTAGTTAAGGATTATATTCGGATTTATCCTGAGGGGTATTGGTATCCTTTTATTTTACCATCAGAAGGATCTTCATTCTTTGCATTGAAATTTGATGTCAAAAAAGAAGAATTGAAGGACTTAGATTTTATTGAAGGAGTTTCAGAAAATTATTTTAAACGAGAAGTTATTGAAGTTTATCGGAAAAATAATGAAAAAATTCAAGCTTATATATATTTACCTACAGATCAACTAATTACAAAAAACAAATTATCTGTTAGTCTGGATGATAAGGATAGATGGAAGGAAGAAATAAAAAATGACTCTGAGATTATAGAAAAATTTCCCGAATTAATTCTTTAATCATTGAATTAATTTTGGAATTAGATTATTATCCCTTATTATAGCATATGACGCAGGATTAGGTGAAAAAAATCCCCTGTAATTAGCAGAAGAAAAAATTGATAATAATCTTTTATTAAAAAACCATCTATAACCTTCAGGAAAGCATTCATGAGCCCTTATTAAGAATTGTAAATTATTTTTTTCCATAAAAACATCAAAAGCTTTTTGCCCAAAAAACTTTATACCTGGACCTCTAAAACTATTAGAAAAATTTAAAATTTCCACATCTTTTGGATCATTCCATAGAATCTGATAGATGCCCGGATTAATTAATTTAATTGTAGTTTTATCAAAATCTTTAAGTTTTTTATTCTTCATTTTTTTTAAAATATCAATATCTTCTGGAATGCCCCCATGTAAACATAGTATTTTATCATTAATCAAAGCACAAATAGGCAAAACATCGTAGATAGATAAAATTTCATTAAATTTGGATTGATCTCTAAATTTTGATATAAAATCCTGGAAAAAACCATAATATTGATTCATTTCTAGGGTTTCATGATTGCCTCTTAAAAGAAAGTATCTATTAGGTTCTATAATTTTTAAAGCTAATACTAATATTAAACATTCAAGCTGGTTAGAACCTCTATCCACTATATCTCCCAAAAAAATCACTAATTTAGGATTTTTTTTTTCTATAATTTCAATTAGTTTTACTAGACTTTGTAAATTTCCATGAATATCTCCAATAATATAAACCTCTTCCTCGTTACCATCCAACCTAAATTCTAATAATAAATTTTCCTCTTCAAAATAGCTTTTTGCATCTTGAAATATATTTGAGAGTTCTTCATATTTCAAATCTGATATTATATTTGGTTTTTTTATCAAATTTTTTAGATAAGATTTCCCAATCATTATTATTCGCTTGAAAAAATAATACTAGCGTATTTTTCTTATATAAATGTTCTAATTTTTTATTCTAAAATAAAAATGTTATAGATATAAACTAGAAGAATAAGTAATTTAAAATAACTGTTAGAAGTATTAGAAATACTAAACTGATTAATTAAATAAACATGATAAAACAAGAATTAAAAAAGATCTTGGTTTCGATTGAGGAAAATATTACTGAATTTGAAAGTGATAAAAAAGAACAAAATAAATTAAAAAAAGATTTAGGAATTATTTATACACCTCAAAATATAGCAAATTTTATAGTTTCAGAAAGTTTTAAATTATATTTTAAAAATTATTTTGATTTTAAAGAGAATAATAAGAATTTTTCTAAAAATCATAGTTCAGAAAAAATATTGTTTAATGTTGTCCCAAATTTAAAAATTTTAGACCCTGCCTGTGGCTCTGGAAGATTTTTAATCTCAATAGCTAAAAAATTGTTCCAACTTTATAAAAATCTAGGTTTAAATTTACCTGATTATGATCTAAAAAAAAAAATAATTGAAAAAAACCTATTTGGAATTGATATCGATTATTCAGCAATAAAAATCTCAAAATTAAGATTAGTTAAATGGTTATTATCTGATTTATCGGAGTATGATAAATCAAACTTAGAAATTGACAAGATTAATCAAATTTCAAAAAAGCTTGATATTAAATTTAATTTATTTGTTAAGGATTTTCTTTTAGAATTTAATTTAAATAATTTTGATATTATTATTGGTAATCCTCCATATATAGAAAATAAGAAAATTTATAACAAGGAATATAAACAAAAACTTACAAAAAAATTTTATTCTGCTTATCGATTGTACGATTTATCAATATTATTTATTGAAAAATCAATTGAATTATTAAAACAAAATAAAGGTGTACTCTCATTTTTAACGATAAATAAATTTTTATCAGCGGATTATGGAGAAAAACTTAGAGAACTCCTTACTACTGAGGTGGAAATAAAAGAAATCATAGATATTTCTTCTTTACCAGTATTTCATAGGATAGCTGCTTATCCAATTATTATATCCTTGAAGAAAAGAGTACCCCAGAACTCAACAATAATAATAAAAGAAGCTCATGATTTGAATCTATTCAAAAAATCAAAATCAATTATAGTAAATGAAATGCCTCAAGAAATGATCAAACAATTCCCTGCTAAAGTAATTCCTATCTCGAAGAATTTGCATTTAATAAAAATATTGTATACAAAATATAAACCAATGTCAGAAGTGATTCCAGACCTTAATATAATTTACCGTCCTTATGGATTTATTAAATGGGTTCAGAATTTTAAATATGTATCTGAAAAAAAAGTTTCAAATAAAGATTTATTATTAATTGGAACTGGAAATGTAGGAAATTTCCATATAAATTTTAAAAAACCAATTAGGATTGCCAAACATAAATTTAATATATCGTATTTTAATCATAATAAAAATTTTGAGCCTATTTGGAGAAAATTGAGTTTTGAAAAACTAATTTTTAGAGAAATTGCAAAAAATCTCATTTTTACTTATGATCCTGGTATATTTACTAATATTACTGGATTATATTTTATTCAGATTCCCTCCTATAACACCGATAGATTAATTAGTTTACTATTAATTTTGAATTCAGATTTGATAAATCTAGCTTTTAAAAACCTATTTAGTTCATTACACATGGCAGGTGGCTACTTAAGAATTAACGGAAGCTTTATTAAAAGATTACCTTTACCTGATATATTTCCTACTTCAATATCTAGCTTAGGAAAGATTATCCAATTTCTTTTCCAATTTAAATCTGATTTCATAGAAATAGAACAATTTGAATCATCTGGAGGAGTTGAAATTTCATTCTTAGAGAAAATGATTCACTTTTATAAAAAATTTTCAAATTCTCTTATAAATGGCATTTACCTAAAAGAAGTAGGCTCTAAAGAATTGGAAAACATGATCAATTATGTAAAATTTCTACCTAAAATTCAATTAAAATATTTTGTTCGAGATTATGATCTCCCAAAATATGAGATTTATCGAAAGCAAGAGATTGAATCAATCTTTAATTCAATTCTTAACACTTATTTTAATCTGAGTACAAATAATAAAATTTTAGAACAGATTTCGTCATTTCAAAAATTAATTTTGAGTTAAAAATTCTCTACAGATTTAAAATTTAAAAGATTAAGAAAAATAAAAAAATCTATATTCAATTGTATCAAATTTTTATATGTAATTTCATTAAAAATCAAAACTTTAAAAAAATCAGTTGTGAGATCAATGGCAAAAAAGAAGAAAGTTGTTGAACAACCTGAATTTGATGATATTCCTGAGGGGAAAACAGATGAAGAAGGTGAGGAAATCATTGATTTATATGATGAAAAAGACAATTTAGAAGAAGATTTAGATTATGATTTGAGTCAAATCGATGATGAAATGTTAGCTGATGAATCTGAAGATGAGGAGTTTGGATATGAGGTAAGTGAAGTAGAAGCAATGTTAAGAAGAATTAAATGCGAACCATGCCCAGGAAGTTCAAGCAAAAGCATATGTAAAACACGCGATGATTTTGGGTGTCCTCCTGATAAAGCAAAAAAATAAATAGTTAAGAAGTTGTTTCAAGAAATCTTTCATTTTTTATCTTTATTTTTTTCCTATTTAGACGAATTTATTATTAGTTGAGGTATAATTTTTGCAATCAAAAAATATAAAAAGAATTTTTGTGGTTTATTTTGGTATTATTATTAGTACACTCATTTGGAACGTAAATCAAAATATATTTGGTAACCCCTTTTGGCCATGCTTTATTTTATCAACTATAACTTTTTTAATAATTTATACTCCCTTTGAAATTTATTTTAGTTTCCGAGATTTATGGTTTGATAGATGGATTCAATTTCATTTAGAAGATTTAAGCTTAAAAAAGGTAAAAATAAATGTAGATAATGGTAAAAAGAAAAAAAACAGAGCATTAGTAGCATTTTTAATAAATTCAAAAAACGAGAATTATATTAAATCTAAAAATGCGGTAATCATTGTATGCCATGGTTTTTCTGATAAAAAAGAAACTCTCCAGTTCTATTATTTACCATTAGCAATGCAAGGTTTTACGATATTGGTATATGATGCTCGAGGAACTGGCGAATCAAGAAGAGTAGGCAGAAGAAACCAATTCTATAAGCGCATTGAAGATTATAAAACCATAATCAAATGGATTAAAGAAAATGATAATCTAAAAAATAAGAAGATATTTTCAGTAGGCTTCAGTATAGGTGCATTAACAATTTTATGTGGGGGTTTTCCTAATAGTGAAATTGAAAAATTAATTGCTATATCATCAATATCAGATTATAAGCAGAACTTACCTAAATTCAATCCCATCATTTTAATGAGGTATTTTTTTAAAGGTGTTAAGCTTTTCCCTACTGATGAAGAGAATGAAAAGCTATCTCCATTTATAGTTATGAAAAAAATTAAACAAACCCTTCCAGAAGAAGAATGGAAATTATTATCAAAAAGAGTGTTATTAATTCATTGTAGAAATGATAAAATAATAAAATTAAAGAATTTCGAGGAAAATAGTAATTTATTAAATATTTCGGAACGAAATAAGTTAGTATTAAGAAAAGGTGGACATGCTAATAAAAAAGATGAATTAGTTTTAGTAGGTGTCTCTTTACGATTTCTTAACTCTTAGATGGTAATATTCAGATTATCTGTTCACTTTAAATATACTAATTTTAATAATTAGATAAAAATTTTGATTCTTCTTATCATGATTAATTGTTATTTATGTAAAAGAGAAATTAAAATTCAAGATCTGAGAAAATCATTTCAAATAACATTAGGAAATATTACAAATGGAAAGTTTAATGGTGAAAAAGTATTTTTTTACCATAAAGAATGTTTACTTAAAGATGTAAGTAGAGAAAGAAAAATTGCTCCACAAATTACGTAACTTTTTTCATTCTCTTAAAAGAGCTTTATCATTTCTCTGATTGTTTCACTTACTAAAACAATACTTTTATTAATAAAAATTAGTTTCTTTTCAAGATAATCCGCATCAGATTTGGACCTTTCAATTTCTCTAAATATATTAAAAAATTGTTTTGATGATTCCAATTCTATGGCATATAATTTTTGACGTTTTGCTGCTTTATTCATGTTTACAAAACAACCATGATCATGAAAATCATGTGGGAAAGCTGTAGATCTAGTTTCCCACAGGATTTCCTCTAATTTATGATAAATTATTTGAGCTAATTTTTCACAATACTCCTTGCTTTTACTATTATAGCAAAAATAAAATGGTAATTTTTTACTATTTTCAATTATATAATCTAAAAGTTTCTCATAAATCAAATTAATTTCTTTCATTGTTAAATTTAAATGTCTATGGTTAGCAGAAGGATTACACTTAAAAAATAGGTTCTGAGGAGTCAGATTGTGCCGATATTTCATAAGATCATATAACTCTATTATATTTAAAATGATTTTTTCTTGAAGCCAATGAGTAAATTTAAAAGTATATGATTCTTGATTTAAACTCAAACTTAACTGGTTTATAAAGCGATCCATTAAAGATGTTTCATGAAAATCCATTATGTAAATACCAATATTTTCATTTTTCCAATAATTATCTAGAATCGTTTTAATAATTTGTGTCTGCATCGGTGGTTCATAATTATTTAAAGCTAATTGTAAGTCATTATATTCTGGAACGAAAGTTTTTCTCCAGAATCTATTAAGATTAGTTCCATTTTCTAAAAAATATCCTGATTTGTTGTCTCTTTTAGGATGCAAAAAACCATAGGGATTCAATAATGGAAAGAATATAAGGATTTGGTTTTCAATTAAAATATCTTCAATATCAGTTAATCCTTCATTGAACTCTTTTAAAAATTCTAAAATTCCAAATAGACCATTATACTCGTTATGTTGGGCTGCAGTAAAAACTTTAACAGATTTAACTGTTTTAGTATCAAGAGATTTAGCTATAAATATGACTGGAATTAAACCCTCTTTAATCTCATATGCTTTATAATAAACATTTTTTAGATCACTGAATAACTTAAACTTTTTAAAAATTTCAAGATAAAGATATTTTCTTTTAGATAAATCCATTAATTTTTTCAATTCTAAGATATCCATCAGTTAAACCAAAATTTTATCCCATTTTGAAAATTTAATGATTTTTTTATAATTTTGAACCATTCCCTTAAATAAAACACTGCCAATACAAAACATATTAATAAAATCTTCTGAAGTTAAATTTAGTATTTCACAACTTCTTCTTGAAAATCCAATTCCTCTCTCAACTTCTATTTGGCCATTATATCCAGAAAGATTGACCACAAATTCTTGCTTATTTAAACCACTTATGAAATTATCCCTCGAGATTCTTACTAATCCACCAATTGGAATGACTTTTTTATTATTCTGGGCTAAATATATACGTAGATCAAATGTGTGTTTTCCACCTTTCCAATCTATTAATGAAAAATCAGCTTTTTCTTGTATAGTATATGGAAATGGATTGCGAGTCTTCATAAATTTAGTAAAAAATTCTTCTTTACTCTCTTTTATGATTTTTTTAATATCAGAAGGCTCCTCAAATTCAGATATTGGCATAACACCGGCTCCACCAGATCCACCACTTGGTTTAATTATAAAAGCTTGTCTATATTTCTTTAAAAGAAATTCAATTTTATTTATAAGATCATCTTCATCGTAAGCTTTGGTAAATAAAAGATATTTCAAATTATATTTAGCGAGTTCTTTTTTATAATAGTAACTTGCTAAATATGTTAATGATTTATCATCTGTAATCAAAAAAATAGGATTTACAATAATAGTATTTAGCTTCCGAATCTTTTTCTTTATTAAATTAATAAACTTTTGATTATTAAAGCGTCTTGCAATTCCATCTCCTATTAATACGCTAACTTTTTCTCCATTATATATAACCCAATTTTGGGAAAAAGAAAGGGATACACTTAATTGTTTATAATCGGCAATTAGAAAGACAATTTCTGCTTTAAATGTCCTATCAAAATTATCTACATTAAAAATTTTGACGGAGTGATGTTTTTCCTTTAATTTCTTTCTCAAATACTCAATCATTATAATTTTTTCATGAATTAAGCCATCATTTATCGGTACTCCAACCAATACCAATACTTTATTATCATCTCTCTTATTATTTTTGATTGCATGATAAATAGCCTTAAGATACCCATTATACAGGATAGATTGTTGTTTCCTTGATAAGATTGAAAGTCCTCGATGGGATCCTCCATTTGTTTCTAAAAGAAAAAACTTTTTACCCTCAGGTTCATCTGAAACCATGAAATCAATACTTCCCACGTAGAAATAATCATTACATTTAAGGATATTATCCTTCTTTTCCTGCATTCTACGCAGTGCTTTCTCTCTTATTTTATCAACAAAACCATCTTCTTGAGAGGCTCTTAAATCAGCAAATGAAACTAAATCTAAACCTAATGATTTTCCAAGTTGAATTAGTTCCAAATCAGATTCAGTCACTTCTTTTGACATTAATTTTAAAAATTTTGTTAATAAATTCGTACTCAAATTTGTCACTCAAGGAAATGGGAAAAAAATTCTTAAAAATAAAACCGACAATTAATCTTAAAAATATTATTATAAATAAAGATATCCTTGATGATTACCTTTAGTACTTAGTCTTAAACTCCCAAGTAAAATTTTCTTAATTTGGTTTTGCTCCTTAAAATTGAAATCTGAATATAAAAGTATGTAATCCTTTTCTAAATTAATTACAAAAAGAAGTCCTATTTTAATCATTTTTGAATCTTCAGTCATTAAGGAGATAATGACATAATGGTAGGGTAAGGTAATTAAATCGTTCACATCTATTTCTATTTCAACAATTTCATCGTTTTCTTTATCATAATCGGTTTTAATGAATTTTATATTGTTTAAAGGTATAGATATTTTTCTAAATCCTTCTAAAATTTTAGCAAATTGACTTTGCCTCAGAAATCTTCTTTCATCTTTATTTTTTTCAAAAAAATATCTATTTTCTTCTTTTAAAAGGAGTAGTTTCCTGTTTTTGGATTTAGAGGCATTTTTTTCAATCTCTTTTAGCTCTTCAATGCTATCATCATGGAAAATAATTACTATATCTGGATCAATAGTATTTATAAAAAAATTTTTATAAATCACTCCTGCTTCTGTTTTAATCCAGCCATCACTATCAATTAGAATGAAATCCGAATTTTTATGATTTTTATTATAATTATCAATTAATGATTTACATGAATGTGCTACAATAAATTTATAATTTGACTTAGGAAAAGTACTTCCAATGAAAACAGTTTCTTCTGTATCAATATCTGCACTTGATATTATAAAATCCTTAATTTCTCCAATATTTAAAGTAGTGGGTAAATACATTATCTGTTGACCTAAATCTGAATCAAGATATCCCCCTTTTAATCCTTCTTTCAGTAAGTTATTAGCTAGATATTTGATTAAAGTTGTTTTTCCGCTACTTATTCCTAATATCATAATTTTAAGTGGAATCCCCGTTTGATTCTTTTTAACCTCATTTATAACTATATCTTTAATTTTATCCCATTCTTTGTTAATTGTATTTTCTTCTATTAAATTAAGATTATCCTCATTTGAGATGTAAATTTCTAGCTTTGAAGGTTCTAATGCATAAATTGGATATATTGTGGCACTTGGTATAATTAAAGAATTTTCTTTTACAGCTTTCTCTGGTGAAAAAATTTTACCAAAAACTTCTACTTTTCCTTCAAGGATATTAACTCTTGATGGACCTTTAATTAATAATGTATGACTCTTTTCTACATTTTGAATCATAAAGCGCTCATTTTATCATATTTAAATTAGATAATAATGCTGCCAAGACAACATTTTATATTTATTAATTAAAAGAAAAATACTTTTCTTTTCTAATTTTTATATTTTTTATTCATAAATTTGAACTATTTGCTTTAATTTTTAGAAGTTTATTAATTTAATCTAATTTTAAATCTCTTTTACAAAATTAAGAAGTTCAGAGACTATTATATCATGATCGGGACTTTCTAGTATGGAATGATCATTATGTTCTAACCAAATTTTCCTTTTATTCTTAGAATTGATATGGTTAAAAATATAATCCATACTTTTTTTTTTAATTTCATTATCAAAACGACCTTGGAATAATAAAGTTGGACAATTCACTTTGGGTAACGATTCTTTCATTTCTTTCATTAATTTTTTTACTTTTGTTGCTATATTTATTGGAATCTTATTATAACCAACCCATTTTTCATTTGTATCTTTTTTCAATCGGTCTGAATCAACAGAATGGTATTTAACAAAAATTTTAAAGAATGGAACAAGATGAAATAGAAATGACTTAATTCCAACTGGTGGGCTAATTGTAAAAATTCCATCCAAATTGTAATTCGATGCTAAAATTAAAGTTAAAATACCTCCCATAGAATGGCCGCCCATAATAATTTTATCACATTTATCCATCAATGCTTTTAATTCCACATTTAGGGCAGATTTCCAATCACTAATAGATGTTTTTCTTAGATCAAAAGGTGAGGTTCCATATCCAGGAAGTAAAGGAACACTAATAGTATAACCGCCTAGTTGATGCAAATCTTCTGCTATAGGTTTCAAATCGGCACATGTTCCACCACCACCACCATGGATCATAATAATACCTGTCTTATTCCCTTCAAAATAAAAAGGACCAGCACCTGGTAATGTTTTTTGGGGTGAATCCTGCATTTTCATAACTTAAAACAATATAATCAAAATAATTATTTTTTCATTGTCTTATAACAAGGAATACACATTTTTGTGCCTTGATAATCCACAATACGAGAACTCATAGTCAATTCATTACAAATTTCACAAGAAATAGATTCTTCTATCTGAGCACGCTCAGGAGGATTAAATTCTACTTCTCTAATGTCAAAAATTTCTTCTGGATTAGAAGATAATAACTTTTTTATTCTCTCATCACGAGATAACTTTTTATTTCCAAAAATAGAACTTTTTAAAGCAAACCTAACTCCTCTCTGAGATTTACGACTATATATTGTATAATTGTTTTTTCCATAATCTAAATGTATCAAATTCCCTTTTCCATATGTCGTACCTAATAATGCTTGGATAGCATCTACACTACAATTATCATTTTCTACAACAGCTACTAACTCCTCATCAAGAGAATGTTCGAATCCAAGATTTAAAATATATTTAGCAACTAATACTCCTAAAGCTACGCCTGGACATATATGCCCATGAAAAATTGTCGCCTTTTTCATTAAATCTTGAACATCCATATATAACACTAAGAGAAATTTATCTATATAAAAATTTCATTTATATTATTTATGATATTTATAAATTTTTTATAGATATGAAATTTTCTACTCAAAATGGTACTAACATGAAATTCCTAGTTGACGCGATGTTAGGAAGATTATCACGCTTTTTAAGAATTTTTGGGTACGATACTATATATGCAAATGATTTAAGGGATCAGTTTAAATTGGATCCTATTCCTGATGAAAATTTAAAAAAATACGCGGAAGATAATGACCGCATAATTATAACGAAAGATTACCCTTTTTATGCCAAAATAAAGAGTAAAAGTATATATTTAGAAGGAGAAGGTATATATAATTACTTAAACCAACTTAAAGAAACTTTAGAGATCTCTTATGAATTTGACTTAAAGAAAGCTAGATGTTCAATTTGCAATTCAGAATTAACAAGAGTTAAAGATAAAAATGTTATTAAAGATGTTGTGTTGAAAGAGACTTATAAGAATTACGATGAATTTTATCAATGTAACAATCCAAAATGCTCAAAAGTATTTTGGAATGGACCTCATATAATAGATATCACAAATAAATTGAAGAAAAAATTAAACCTTGCTTAATTATTCATTTTTAAAATAAGTCTGCTTAATTTCTTGAAATCTTTGTTTAGTATTTTCAGCTTCTTCTGTACACTTACCTTTTGTATACATACTGTATGCTTGATTCAATAACTCAAGAGCTTTTTTATATTCTTTATTCTTAAAATGGTTCTCTGAAAGTCCTATAAGGTAATCTCCTTTTTTCTTATAAAAGGCCATAAAATCTTTAGAGGTGTCAATTTTTTTATCCATGATATAGTTTCTAGTAAAATTTTTGGATATATAATATTTATAGTGTATTTGAAAAATAAAATTAACTAAATTTGTATATTTTAAAAGTCTTCTGCTCTTCTACGGAAATCCTGTAAATCTATAACTTTATCGTTCAATCGGGATTCTTCTGCAGCGAAAGCCATCAAATGACTTTCTAATGATGCACGAGCGCTTGTTAAAGGTTGAATTTTATTTTTATCAATAAGCGTATCAATAAAAGCATTTATTAGTTCAAAATCTCCCTCATCAACTTTACCTGATTTAAGAGACATTACATTTCTATATACTAATTTCTTTTTCCCTGAAAAATGATTGTAGAAATATAATGTTTCACCACTGGCATGAAATTTTCCAATTAAAGTTGCTTTTGTTCCATCTATTCTTAAAGTACGTCCTTCTTGTTCGCTGAAACCATGCATAGTTAGATTAGCTGTAACTCCATTTTCAAATTCAATATTTACAATTTGATGATCAACCACATCATTATCACTATGATATACGCATTTACCATATGGACTCGTTTTTAAAATTCTAGCTTTTGCTTTATCAGAATAATCTTCTTTTTGACCTGTATATAAATAATATATTGGGAAATCTTGGTAATATCTTAACTTTTTTAATGGTTTTACAATTTTAGAAATATAGGTTAGAAAATTCACATGTTTCCTTCTTAATCGACCTAATAAATTTAATAGTAGATTTTTACTTTTTTCCATCATTTGAGTTATTGGGACGATATCAATGTAAATTCTTGGAGCATAATAAAGGCAATACTTTTTTGCTGGGCATCCATCTAAACAATATTCAGGAGCTCCTTTTGGTGCATTTTCCGGCTTGAAATGTAATAAATTACCAAAAGAGCTAATCTTTTTTGGTATTGAATTTACGATCCAATAAAGAAGATCTAAATCATGGCAGCATTTAGCAAGAATCATTGGCGAAGATTTTTTTACATTAGCCCATGGTCCTCTTATATAGCTATGTGCATAATGATACCACATAATATTCTCTCTATGAGTAATGTTGATAATGTCTCCAAGCAGTTCTTTATGTACTAATTCATACACTTTAGAAAAGAAGTTAGAGTATCTAAGTATATGCCCTACTCCTAATATTCTTCCTGTTTCTTCTACCTTTTTTACAATTTTAATACAATCTTGTAAAGTATGCGCCATTGGTTTTTCTAATAAAATATCATATCCCTTTTCTAATGCCATAATTGTAGGTTCTGTGTGCATTCGATCTTGAGTACAAATAAATGCAACATCTGCCAATCTTTTTTCTTTAAATAAATCCTGCCAACTTTCATAACATCTTTTAGGGTGAATTTTATGTAGAGAAGCGAATTTCTTCCGTCTTTTTTCTATAGGTTCAGCTACAGCGATGAATTTTAACTTTGTTCTATTCTTTAAAGCGAAATCTCCATAGATCGTAAAACCACGCCTCCCAGCTCCTACGAGTACAGCAGTTATAGGTCTTTTCATTTTTATTAGAAAGTTTTATGATTCTATTATAGAAGGAATTTTTCCTTCTAATAATAAATGATCTAGCAAAACAATAGCGGTCATAGCCTCGACTACTATAACAGCTCGGGGAACAATACAAGGATCATGCTTTCCTTCAATTTGGATTAGGTCTTCCTTCATAATTTTGATATTGACAGTTTTCTGCGAAACTTCTATGGAAGGTGTAGGCTTTATTACAACTGTAAACTCTATAGGCATCCCAGTTGATATCCCTCCGATTATTCCTCCTGAATCATTTTTTTCAGTTAAAATTCTACCATCTTTAATAATCCAAGGATCATTATGTTCTGATCCTTTCATTCGGGCAGCTTTGAAACCAGCACCAAATTCTATACCCTTTATAGCTGGAATTGAAAAAATAGCTTTACTAAGATTGGATTCAATACTATTAAAAAGCGGGCCCCCAACACCAACAGGGTAATTAACAGCAACACATTTGATTAAACCTCCTATTGAATCACCTGCATTTCTAACCATCTCAATTTCTTTTATCATATCTTTAGATAAAGATGGATTTAATGATCTAACTAAAGATTTTTCTCTTATATTATGCAATCTTTCAAAATCTTTAAAATCATAGTAGCAATCATCTACAATTGACCCGATACCTTTAGTATATGCAATTATATAGACATTATTTTTTCTCAGTACTTGCTTTGCTAATGCGCCTGCCATGACAAAGCCAGCAGTAATTCTACCCGAAAAACGTCCGGATCCTCTGTAATCTGCAAATCCGCCATATTTTTTTAAAGCAGAGTAATCGATATGGGATGGTCTTAATAAAACTCTGAATTTTTCATACTTTATTGAATCTATATCTTCATTTTTAATAATAAGACAAATTGGAGCACCAGTTGTTTTATTATTGAATATACCGGATAAGACCTGTGCTTTATCCAATTCATCACGGGGTGTAGCTAAGTGAGATTGCCCTGGCTTTCTCATATTTAATTCATTCTGAATTAGATCTAAGCTGAAATTAACACCTGCTGGTATTCCATCAATTATTACTCCTATCAAAGCCCCATGACTTTCTCCAAAAGAAGTTATTTTTAAATAATTACCGAAAGTATTATCTCCCAAATTTTACACTATTAAATAAAATATTTTAATTTATTAGAATAATATCTTTTAATTAATAATATATCCTTGATTTTCTTTAATTTTTATTTACGTAATTTTTTAATAAACTTGAAAAATGAATTTGCAAATCAATCCAATAAACAGTATAAATGGAGAGATAAAAGCTCCTCCATCAAAAAGCTATTCACATCGTGCATTTATAGCTGCTAGCCTTGCTGAAGGAGTCTCAATTATTAAAAAACCCTTAATAAGCGGAGATGTGGAAGTATCTATTGAAATTTTAAAGAAGATAGGTGTGAAAATTTTAAAGGAGGGGAAAGATTCTTATATCGTTGAAAAAGTGAATAAAACCTATAAAAAAAGTAATGAAATACTAGATTGTAAAAATTCCGGCACCTCAATAAGAATATTTTGTGCTTTATCACTCTTAATTGATGGCGGGCTTTCATTTAAGGGGGAATTCTTGAGAAGGAAAAGACCTATACTCACTCTTTTAGACTCATTAAAAGAATTAGGTGCTGAATATCAACTTACAGAAGAAAAATTATTTATTCATCGAATCAACAATAACTGTGATAAGATAAAAATACGGGGGGATATCAGTTCACAATTTATTACTGCCCTATTAATGATAAGCCCATTATTAATATGTGAAAATAAAGATTTTATAACGATAGAAGTAATAACTCCAATAGTATCATATCCTTATGTTGAAATTACAAAGCATATTTTGGAATCATTTGGTATAAATATTTTTGAGGAATTAAATGCACAAAAAATTGGCAGATATTATATTAGTAGCCAACAAAATTATCGCACTCAAATTTTTGAGATTCCAGGAGATTTTTCTTCAATAGCCAATATAATAGCTGCTACAATTATTTCTCCAGAAGATTCCCAAGTTGTTATTGATAATTTAAATTTTAAAAAACCCCAAGGGGATAAAAGAGTTATTAAAATACTCCAGGAATTTGGGGCAAATATACAAATTGACCAAAAATTAAATCGATTAATTGTTTATGGCAATCGAAATAAAAATATCTTAAAAGGATTAGATATAGATATATCTGAAAACCCAGATTTATTCCCCATTTTAGCTATTGTCGGTGCATTTGCGAAAAATAAGACCACTTTATATAATGCATCAAATCTTAGATTGAAAGAAAGTGACAGAATCTCCATGGTTGCAAGAGAATTGACTAAAATGGGTGTTAAAGTGAAAGAAGATCATGATACATTAACCGTATATCATTGTAAAAAATTGAAAGGCTCAAAAATAGACCATGAAGAAGATCATAGGATTGCAATGGCTTTTACTATAGCAGCTTTATATGCAAATTCCGTTTCCAAAATAAATAATATTGAAATAATAAAAGACTCATATCCTAATTTTATTAATGACTTACAAACTCTAGGAGCAAAAATCTTATTAAAATGAGGATGAATCTATCTAAATGATTTTTGCCTTCTTTTTCTTGCTTTTTTTCCACCAAAGTGTTTAGGTTCTGTTCTTCTAGAATCTCCAGAAAGTAAAGATTCGTCATAATCTCTGAAAGATTTTTCAATATTTTTAGTACCAATAAATTTATTAATAGATTTTGCAATTGCTATCCGGATTGCATCAGTTTGACCCATTTTTCCACCACCCTTAACATAAACATTGATGTCACATTTCTCTAATTTTTGATGATCTATAACCTCTAAAATTTCCTGAATTCTTAATCTTGCAATTACAGGTTCATAATTTTCCAAAGGAACATTATTGATTTTAATTTGACCTTTAGCAGGAAATCTTAAAACAGCTCTAGCAATAGCAGATTTTCTTTTCCCCGAAGATTGAATAGTTTTTGTTTTTTCTGACATAAGAATTAAGCCTCAATTTGATTTTTATTCCAACCTAATCTGGAGCACAAATTATCTAATGTAATATACCTATTATAGTATGAAAGCCTTCTTTTTTCAGCATTGGGAATCTCTGTTGGAATTAACTTCTGGTATCTTTTTTGGAAGCGTTCCGGAATACCACCAATATAGACATGGACTTTTTTAATTGCTTCTTTCCCGCGAATCTTTTTCCTAGGTAACATTTTTTTAATTATATTTCTCATAAAACTATCAGGTCTTCTTGGCCAGAATGGTCCTCTTGTAGGATTAGTCGCTGTGCTGATGTTTAACTTGTTCAAATATTTCTCATGGATATTTTTCTTAGTTCCACTAATTATTGCGTGTTTAGCGTTAATAACTACAATTCTTTCTCCTAATAAAGCTTTTTTAGCTACTTGACTACAAAAACGTCCTAATATTTTATCTGTAGCATCCAATAATAAATATTCTTGCATAGCAATTCACTCTTTGATAAAATTTTAATAAAATACCTTTACATTTTTACCCTCAGGGTTCTGCTCTAATAGTTCTTCAATTGAGATTACTTTACTGCCTGAATCTTCAATTTTCTTCCTTGCTGGTTTTGAACAATCTAAACAAGCAATTGTAAGCTTATGATCTAATTCTCCAATTCCCAATACTTTACCTGGAATCACTATTACATCATTTTGTTTAGTTTTTTTGTTAATTCTGCATAAATTAGCTTCTACCCGATTTCTTCTGGGACCCGATAATTTTTTTGAAATTTTTTTCCAAATTCTTCTTTTAGTTTTCCATAATTCTCGAATTAGTTTTCTATCGTAATAATTTGAAGGACCTGTAACTCTATGACTCATGTTCATAAATCCTTTATATTTTTAATTCACTAATTATGAGATGTAAAATATGGGATATTTTAATAAATTTTTGATTGATTAAGACTCTATATCAAGCTCTTCTAATTTAGTAATAAACTCATCAATTTTTTCATTAAATATTTCTATGGTTTTCTTAATGATGATATTAAAAGGCAATACTCCATCACTTTCTATCGAAAAAATATATGAATTTTCTTTTGCCCGTACTTTTATTTTATTATTAGTGTTTTTCTCACAAGATTGACATAAAGTACAAGTTTTCCAATAATCATCTTTTAATCTCAAGGAATTTTTTGATTTTAACTCAAAAAGATTTTCTGGACACATTTTTACAACTAAATCATTTTCCTCAGGATTAACTAAATCATTTTCATTGAATTCAACAATAGGATAATATCTATAAGCTACATTTGAAACTGCTTGCCATTTAGCATGGTTTCGACCAATCCCCAAAATCGCATATGCTTCTAAAATTACTTGGTCATTTTTATCAATTTTTACTATGGGAATATTTGGATCAACAGGAATTATTTTAGGGTCATTTGAATTTAAATTCCCCGAATAAATCTCTATTGGGGCGTTGGTTGTATTTGTCATTTCTAAAGTTAGTGAAACTTGGCAAAGGGGACATCCAAATCCAGAGCACTCACAGTCGCTCGGTAACTTATAGGCATCTAAATCTGTCTTGAGCGGAATCATTCCGAGACGGTGTGCTAAAATCTCATCATATAAAGGAGAATCGTTTTTAAGAATAATCACTTCATCAATAGCCATAGCAGGAATTTCAGTTAACATAATCCGCCGTAGGGCATTCACCATTTCAATAGAAATTCCTTCAATTACAAATATTAAATTATGCGGGGTCTGTTCAATTACTTCAAGATTTAATAGGCTCAATGTTTTAAATACTCAAAAAGATAATAATTAGTATCAGAATATAATTTCAAATACATAATTCAAGATAAATTTTTCTGTTCTTGGGTAAAAAAATAGAATGGTAAAATAAATTAATAAAACTTAAAATATTCATATGCTTTATTCACACTCTGGAAGCAATACTTAATTTCTTGGAAGTTTTTTCTAAATTCAGCAACTTCTAACATTATTTTTTTAGGATCTTTTTTATCAACTAATACTTTTTTAATAAATTCCGCTATATCTTCCATTTCACTTTTTCCCATGCCAAGTCTGGTGATTTCAGAGGTTCCTATTCTCAAACCACCTGGATTTTGATAATGCCTACCCTGTGCGATATCATATGGTAAAAGATTTCGATTGAGAATTATATTTGCCTCTTCCAATAACTTTTCTATATCTCCACCTAACCCTATAGTTTTCTCAAAGTCCGTTATGTCTACAACAATCTGATGTGATTCAGTAAATCCCTTATGTTCCATTAAAACTTTGATTCCGCGTTCGTGTAAAGCTTGGCCAAGCGCCTTAGCATTTTCAATAACATTTTTATGGTACTGCTTTCCATACTCAAGCATTTCAACTAATGCAATAGCTAATCCTGCTACATTATGTAGGTGATGATTAGAAAGAAGCGCAGGAAATGCGCAAGATCTTAAAGTCTCAATTAAATCTTCTTTATTAGATACTAAAGTTCCATGCTGTGGTCCTGGAAGGGTTTTATGTGTACTCATTGTCATAACATCTGCACCTTCTCTCAATGGGTCTTGAAAGTATCCAGAACCAATCAATCCCGCAACGTGAGCAGCATCATATCCTACTTTGGCTCCAACCTCTCTTGCTACATCGCCAAGTTCCTTAACTGGATGTGGAAATAAAAAAACAGATCCCCCAAATAAAACTAATTCCGGTTTAAATTCTCTAATAATTTTTGCTGAAGCATCAATATCAAGATTCATTTCATCATTATCGAAAGCAAGATACTCAATATTTAGTCCCCTAGTTGTCCCAGCTGTACCAAAAATTTCTCTACCACTTTTAGCAAATCTAGGGCCATGTGAAATATGTCCCCCTCTAACGATAGACATACAACACATTTTTCCGTTATTATCTGATGTACATGCATTATACATCGTCAGATTTGCTACAACCCCTGAAACTGGACGAACATCAGCGTGAATGGATTTGAAGTACTCATTAGCGAGATCCATACATATATCTTCTACTTTATCTATATATTTACATCCTGCATAAACGCGTTGTCCACTCCACCCTTCCGCATATCGATGACTGAAATCACAACTACAAGCTTCATCCACAGCAGGACTAGTAATATTTTCTGAAGCAATTAAAGGAATACTTTGTTTAAACCAGTCATGATGTTCTATTAATAAATTTCGAATTTTTTCGATTTTGTTCTTCAATTTTAATCAAACCTTTTTTACAAAGTTCATAATTGTTAAATTAATAATAAAACTCCAATTTTTTTAAATCTTATTGCAAAATAAAAGATATAGTATATTTATTCTAATAGAAAGAGAATGTTAATGTAAAATCCAAAAAGAATATCTAAAGTATCCAAAATTTTTAAAAGTTAGAGGAAATCTGTCAAAAATAGAATAAATAACACATTTTTACTTTAACCTTTAGATTTCTCCAAAATTAACCTTGCTTCATACAGATCTAATTTTTTTCCAGCCTTTTGCTTTTCTAGTGCTGTTGCTAGTTTTTCTTGTTTAATTTTTTCAAGTTCTTCATCTCGTTTTGTTTGAACTTTATAGGGTTTTTTAGATCTTTTCCCCTGTTTATAGGATTGTTTACCTCTTGGAAATCTTTTTCTCTGATTCATTAATTTCAAATATTGTTCATGAGATTTGTCTGCTTCCTTTTTATTTTCAATTAATTCTTCTTCAATGGTTCTTTTTTTATCTCTTAACTCTTTCACCAGTTGATACAAATCATTCATTTTTATATGATAATTCTGAGACTTATTAGACCATTTATTTAATTGTTCATAAATTTTATTTAAATTAATTTTAACAATTTGTATTTTCCTTTCTATTTTAAATAATTCAGAATTTTGTTGTTTAGCTAAAAAATCCTGTTTTATTTTCGCTAACTCTCTAATCTTATCTATAATCATATTTTCTTCGGAAATATCCAGATTTTCAGTCTCAATCTTCCTTTCTAAAGCACTTATTTTTCGTTCTATTTGTTTAATCGAGATAAATTTATTACCATCTTTAATCTGGTCAGATAATTTTTGTAAACTTTTCTTTTCATCTATAAATTTATCAAAAATCTTTTTATATTCAATTTTTTTCTCTTTTAACTTCTTTACCTTGGAATTCCAATAATCTCTTTTTTTTTTACTATCATTTTTAGCTAGTTTTAAAGAGTTATCAATTTGATTATCAATTTCTTGCAACTCATTTATATAATCTTTAGTTTTTTTATTAAGGTCATCTCTTTTTTTTCTGAATACTTCAATTTGGTCTTCAAGTTCTTTTAAAGAGAGTCTAGAGAGTTGAGAAAACTTAGATTTTTCGCTACTCATAGATTAATTCATTAACGAGTAATAAACATTGATTGAGTATTTCAATCTTTCATTTGTTTTATATTTTTGGTAAAAAACCTCTTAAATCATTTAAACAATCATTTAATAATACAAATTTGTATAATTTTTACTTAGCAATAGGGAATCATTTTCAAGCTTAAAAAAAAGTATTTATTACGAATTTTGCAGTTTAATATTCGTTAAAATCGATTTTTATTAAAGAATGAAATCATTAAATAATAATTAGGATAATTGAAAATCAAATACGATGATTCATGAATTCAGAACATATTAATGAAGACGATTTAGTATTCTTAGTTTATGATGAAAGAAGAAGGTGGTTAATTAAAGCAAAATCAGGAGGACAATTCCATACTGATCGGGGAATCATTTATTTTAATGATCTTATAGGTAAACCTTATGGTTCTGTAATCTTTTCAAAACCCCTTGAAACACAAGGATATAAATTCTGTGTATTACGGCCTTTACCTTCGGAATATATTCTTCATATGAAGCGAAAAACACAGATAATTTATCCAGAAGACGCTGGTTTAATTTTAATCTATACGGGGATAGGTCCAGGGAGTAAAGTGATCGAAGCGGGATGCGGTTCAGGAGCATTAACGTGTATACTAGTTAGTTATATACGACCAGATGGCCATGTTTATTCATATGATATCAGCCATAACAATATCAAAAGAACTATTAAAAATATCAAAAAGGTGGGACTACAGCATTTTGCCACTGTGCAATATGGTGATATCACAAATGATAATTTAGAGCATAATAATATAGATTCTGTTGTCTTAGATATGCCACAACCTTGGAAAGCTATTGAAAAAGTGGATCATTATTTAAAATTAAGTGGAACTCTTGTTTCATTTTCCCCAACTATAGAACAAGTGAAAAAAACCACATTTTCGCTTAAAAATCATGGATTTTTTGATATAAACACATATGAACTAATTAAAAGAAAAATCCAAGTAAAAGAGAATGCTACAAGGCCATTCACGAGGATGGTTGGACACACAGGTTATATGACTTTCGCTCGAAAAATTCAAGATCTTCAAAATCCTTATCGAGAAAAAAAACCCTTAAAGAAAGAATATATAAATTTGGACGGAATGCCATTAAGGGGATGATTTTTCATGGAAATTAAGTACGAAGAGTTTTTAAAATTAGATATTAGAGTAGGTTTGGTTAAAAATTGTGAGAAAATTGAAAATTCAAAAAACCTTTACAAGCTTCAAGTAGACTGTGGAGATATTGGAGTAAGACAAATATTAACTGGTATAGCAAGTTATTATTCGCCTGACGAACTTATAAATGAGAAAATAGTAGTTTTAACGAATTTGAAATCAAGAACGATGATGGGATTTGAAAGCCAGGGGATGCTATTAGCAGCTGACTTTGATAATGAACCGTTTTTATTGAAGATAGATGAGCGAAGAGGAAAAACAATACCTCCTGGAAGCAAAATTAAATAATCAAAATCCTTTTAATTTTACACCGGTTTGAAATTCTTTCTTTTTCTTAAATCTTTCTGTTTTAAAGTAGTATCTCTTTTTCTCAGGTAAAATATTAATATACTTCCGTAAAATATCTTCTACAAATTCTCTTGTGGTCTTATTAGGTACTTTACTAGGATCACTTAAATGTGCTAATATTTCTTTATCTTTTGAATCTGGAGAAAGCCCTAAATTCTTAATAGGAATATGGAATGAATGAATAAACCATCCTGTTTTTTTCTGATCATGAGCAATTACTCTCAAAATATTTTCTGGTTCTTTTCGAATTTTAAAATCAAGCAATTTTCTTGCTGAACGAACAAGTATCGTCGCATAAATAGGAACATTATTTTTTGGATTGTGGATTTTTTTATAAAATTCTTTTAATCTTTCACTCATCTTGATTCAAAATAATTAAGTTATATTTGTAGCTTTAAAATAATCTAATTAAGAATATTAAATAAACTTACCATTTATCCTTAGTATTAAGAATCTGACAATTCTTTTAATATAATTATTAACAGATTTCTTAAAATTATTTTTCTATTGTACATTACTAACATCAAAATTAAATTCTTATCTTCAAAAAGGGAAAAATGACAGTCCAATTAAAAAGTTTTGAAATAAAGACGGAACCATTTTGTGATATAATAGATATTACTTCTCAGGTAAAAACTATAATTAAAGAAGGTTATATAAATTCGGGAATAGTGAATGTGCATGTCGCAGGTTCTACTAGTGCAATCTCCACAACTGAATATGAACCTGGTTTAATTAAACACGATATTGAAGACCTTTTGGAAAAGATAACCCCCTATGAAAGCAACTATCATCATCATAAAACCTGGGGGGATCATAATGGCGCAGGTCATTTAAGAAGTTTCCTCCTTAAGACTTCTCAAACATTTCCATTTCAGAATAAAAAATTAATTTTGGGTACGTGGCAGCAAATAATCTTTTGCGAATTTGATGAAAAACCAAGACATCGGAGAGTGTACTGTCAGATAATTGGAGAATAAATAATAATGTTTATTTTTTTGTTAGTATTTTGTTAAATTCCTGAACCAACATATCATAAACATCTCTACGGCTAGTGTCTATCATTTTTAAGATGGTATAATGACAATCTTGGATCTTATTTTTAAATAACGGTATCTTTCTTACAATCTTATCAAATGTATTCTTTTGGTTAATTTGATGATGCAAAAATTCTACAAATTTACTTTCTTCCTCAACCAATTCATTCAAAAATTTTCTTTCTTCTTCAATCAATTAATTCCACTTTGAAAGTTATTTTAAAAATATTAAAATCAATTTCAATTAAAAATAGAAATAATATCCTTAAGTCATAGGAATGTTATTCTTAAGGTACTACAATATTATTCTAAAAATATTGGAATATCATTTTAAATTCCTTTGGATTCAGATAAGGTTAAAAATGATGATTTTCACTTTCTAATAAAAATTGGTTGGATAATATTATAACTGTCTTGAATTTTTAAAATTCGCGTGAATAACCCTTATAAAGAACTGAACAAACTATGGAAAATTTAGTAAAAATTATTGTATCAGGTTTGGATAATGCAGGTAAAACTTCTATTTTAACAGCTTTAGATAAAAAATATGATTTTCACAAGGATATCATTTCACTCACTCCAACAATCAGAGTGGAGTACCATATAACATACTTCTTAAATCGAAAGGTAATTTTCTGGGATTGCGGTGGTCAAACTCAGTATCGTGAATTATATGAAAAGAAACAAGATATATATTTTGACGGAACTGACTTGATGCTTTTCATTATAGATATTCAAGATAAGGAAAGATATGAAACCTCTCTTGAATATTTGGATATGATTATGAAACATTTTAGTCGTAATAATATGGATGTTCCTCTTATAATATCATTTCACAAATTAGATCCTGAAATCAGAACTAATGGTGCTTATATTGAAGAAATTGAAAGTCTAAGAGAAAATATCCTTGAAAAATATTCGAACTTTAAAGTACTATTTCAGCAGACCTCTATATATGATTTAATTTCAATTGTACAGCTTGTTTCTTATGGTTTGTCGGTTTTTGATGAGAAATTTTTCGACTTGTCAGAATTACTAGAAAATTATATATACGAATTTAACTGTAAATCATTGATTCTATTTGATCGAAATGGAATTATTATTAGTGAATTTTATAACAATGAAATTGAACCTGAGTATTATGTTGAATTATTAGAATCAATTAAGGAACATTTATTTTTACTTAAAAGAATGCAAGAAGAATCTTATGAAGCTGAAAGTAATTTAATTACAAATGGTAGTGGGTTATTATCATATTTACATAGGATAAAAATTGGAAAAGAACCCTTATTTGTTTCTGTAATTATAGAAGATAAATATAAAGAACCATTTATGGAAAAGTTTTCAGAATATTTAGAAGAAATAAGAGATATTTTAACACCAATTTTAACTTAAGAATTTAGATTTAAAAATCATTCAACATTCAGGATTTCTTTTGCTTTATCAAGCAATTTTTCTTTTTTCTTTTGATGTTCTCTTATAAATTTAAGTACTTTTTCAACACATTCTTTTTTATGATCTCCACACATTAACTCTCCATGTATGCAATCCTGAAACGTTTCAGTTAATCTATCATCATTTTCTTCAAAATGATACATTAATATTTTATATATCATACACTTTTGAGGTTCACCACCCAATTGCTGTTGCTCTTCCTTATTTCGACGACCTCCTGTCAATGCACCCATAATCTTTCTTTCAATCGATTCCAAAGGTTCATTGAAGGTGAAATAACTGTTTGGATTTCTCTTTGCCATTTTTTCGGATCCATCTATACCAGCTAATAAATAATGATAAGTTGCCCCCGGTAAAAAGAAACCATTATAGTATCTGCGTGTGAGATCCCTTGTCAAACGAATATGTGGATCTTGATCAATCCCAACGGGTACAACTGTAGGTTGAGGGCCATCAAGAATCTGAGGTAGAACTATATCACCTACTTGAACAAGAGCAGAAAGATATAATCCAAATGATTTTTCTCCATAAATTGCATTTAACATATTTTGGGTAACCAGTCTGCTTACTTTGAAACATACATCTTTTACAATTGGTTCTTCTGATTGTCTCCAAATATATGCCTTTTTTGGATCAGGATCTAATCCTAAAGCTAATAAATCTGCTATATTGTCAATTGCAAATACTTCAGATTCTTCATAGGTCAATCCATTGTCTTCCCATGTTTCAACATCTGCAATACCATAATATGCTTTTCCTCCCATTTTCTGAAATTCAATAATTTCTAAAGCAGTGGTAGAGGTTCCAAGATGGAAAGGTCCAGATGGTTTAATTCCGCTCATCACTGCCCAAGGTTGTTTGGTTTCAACTGCTTTAAATATGTTCTGAAGATCTCGATGACCAAAAATGATTTTTCTCCTAATAAATCGGTTTTTAATAGCTTTTTGTCGTACCTTTTCATCAACTTCTTGAATTCCAAACTCTTTTATTAGTCTAACATAGTCTTCCTCTAATAAGCTCGTTGTACCCCAAGGATCAATCCGTATTTCTTTGCTATTTTTAGGCATTTTGATCAAAACTAAAAAAAATTGATAATAATAAGAATAATAAAAACATAAAAAATTTTGATATCTACGAAGAAATATTCTAAATAGATAAACTAAATAACCCTTTAAATTTCTCAAAAATTGAAGCTGGATTAACTCAAGCTAAGTTATAAATTATAGTATCTTCTTTTAATTTTCTTTACAATTATAATCTACATTCATTTTTCTTAACAATTTATAAACAATACATATATTTTTTCTATTTATGATTTAAACCTTGTTATGAAAAAAAAAGATAATATTTCAGAAGAGGAATGGAAAAGAAAATTAAGTAAAGAACAATACTGTGTGCTTCGCCAAAAAGGTACCGAAAACCCTTTTTCTGGGAAATATTGGAACAATCATGAAGAGGGAATATACTATTGTTCAGGTTGTGGAACGCCATTATTTGACTCTGGAACAAAATTCGAATCTAGATCTGGTTGGCCTAGTTTTTATGAACCAATAAAAAATGATAATATTTCGAAAAAAAGAGATTTAACTCATGGAATGATACGTACGGAAGTTCTCTGTTCAAAATGTGGTGGTCATTTGGGCCATGTATTTAAGGATGGACCTCAACCAACTGGTGATAGATATTGCATAAATTCTATTTCTTTAGATTTCAAGCCTAAGAAAGATTGATTTTTTGAAAATTACAATCCAATAATGGATGATGAGTTTTTATATTCCTTTAATACCATATTAGAAATTGTTTTAGTCACATATTCCTTTTCATTCAATTCTCTAATAAAGTTATGAACATCACCTGCTTCCTTAAATCTACATACTAAACAGGCAGATTGCTCTCCAGTGGTGTGGAAAATCGAACAAACCTCAGGTTTTTCTTTAATTTGAGCTAATATCTCCGCAGTATGCTTCCCATCTATTTGAATTCTTATTAAAAATATCAATTTATATCCAAGTTTTTCATTGTTGAGCTTTAATGTGTAACCCTCAATAATTCCATTGTTTTCCAATTTAGATAACCTATTGTGAATAGTCCCAATTGAGATGCCTAGTTCTTCATGAATTTCGCGATATGATGTTTTAGCATTTTCTTGAAGAATGCGTATGATACTTCTATCGATATCATCTAAAGCTTTTTCTTTTTTCATTTTTAAACAATACCAGAAAGAGATTAAAAATATTATAAAACCAATATTATTTATTTTGAATAAAATTTATAACTTTTTGTTTTTATTAAAAAAATTTCAATTATTTTTCATAGTTACAAAGACTTTTTATAATGATCTCTAAATCATAAAATTATTTAATCACGCACAACTAAAAAAGTCAAAAAAAATTTTTTTTTCTAATATAAAAATCAATAAAAAATTTTTAAGGTGTATTGGAGATGTCGGTACCGATCTTAATTTTGAAAGAAGGAACTGAGGAAACTAAAGAAAAAGAAGCTCGAATGCAAAATATTAATGCTATGATGGCAATTACAGAAACTGTGCGCTCCACATTAGGTCCAAAGGGAATGAATAAGATGTTAGTTGATGGTATGGGCGATGTAACCATTACTAATGATGGAGCAGAAATATTAAAAAATCTTAATATTGAAAATGTAGCAGCCAATATGATGGTTAATATAGCAAAAGCAATTGATGAAAAAATAGGAGATGGAACTACTACAGCGGTAATTTTTTCTGCTAGTTTATTAAATAATGCTTTAGAATTAATAGAACAAGATGTCCATCCAAAACCAATTACACATGGTTATAAATTAGCGGCCGATAAAGCCATCTCGATTTTAGATAAACTTGCAGATGAGATATCTATTGATGATAAAAATACTCTAAGAAATATAGCTAAAACTGCTATGAATGCGAAGGATGTGGTTGGTTTGAAGGATTTTTTCGCAGATTTAGCTCTAAAAGCAATAAATCACATAAAAGATGAGGAAGGAGTTACTTTTCCAAAAGTTAGTAATGTAAAAATAGTAAAAGCACCGGGAAAATCGCTTCATGATTCGGAATTAATAAATGGAGTTTATATTCAAAAAGAAAAAGTCAATTCTGCTATGCCTGATGTAATTAAAAATGCAAAAATTGCCGTTATAAGAAGAAAGCTTGATGTAGTAAAAACTGAATTTGATGCTCAAATAAGAATTTCTAATCCTGCTGATATTCAGAAATTTTTAAACCAAGAGGAAAAGATATTAACAGATTACTTGAATATTTTTAAAGAATTAGGAGTAAGCATTATTATTAACAGCCAAGATATTTCTGATAAATTTGGAGCTTATCTAGCAAGAGAAGGAATAGCAGCAATTAAAAATTTAGGTGAAGACGAGTTAAAAGCAGTATTGAAAGCTACTGGAGCTAATAGAATAGATGATTTACCTTCGCTGGCAGAAACAGATTTAGGTTATGCTAAGACTATTAAATTTGAAAAGTTGGACAAAGATGATTACACCATACTATCTGGTTGTAAGAATCCAAAGTCCGTCTCAATTCTATTGAAAGGAGGCTTAGAAAAAATATTAAGTACCGCAGAAATAACTTTACATGATGTTTTATCAGTTATTGCCAAAACAATAGATACTAAAAAGATCGTAGCAGGTGGTGGAGCGATATATATAGAATTAGCAAAGAGATTAAGAGAATATGCTAATGAAGTTAGTGGGAAAGAGCAATTAGCTATTACTGCGTTTGCCTTAGCTCTTGAAGAGATTCCTAAAACATTAATTAAAAATGCTGGCTTAGATGAGATTGAAAAAATGACTGAACTAAGAGCAGCCCATAAAATTGATAATGATAAATGGATTGGAATAGACACGATTTCAAATACTATAGCAGATAACTTTAAAAAAGGCATTATTGAACCTGCTGCATTGGTAGAACATGTTTTAAAGTCTGGTAGTGAATTAGCTAATTTAATATTAAGAGTTGACAGAATTATCAGTGCTAAAGGATCAAAAGTTCCTGGATTAGATTAAATTTTATTTTTTTCCTTTTTTTAAATTAGTTTTTTAAAAATGAAATTGTCATATATAATCCTATTCAAATATAATAAATCTAATCAATTTATTAAAATGGGTAAATCTTACCATACATGATAAAAAAATCGTTTAATTTATAAAGCTTTTTAATCATCCTTCTTTTCTTTAAGCATATTCTGAGAAATGATTTAAAAATGGATGATATTAAAACTTTTGAGAAATACTTAGAAAAAGAAATCATAACTAAAGCTGATCTTGAAAAACTTTATGCTTTAAACAATAATCATGTATTGAGGATAATAAATGAATTCATTGATTTGTGTAAACCAAGCAAGGTTACAGTGATTTCAGATTCAAAAGAAGATATTGATTATGTAAGATATAAAGCTATAAAGATTGGTGAAGAGAGTGAATTAGCTTTAGAAGGGCATACGGTTCACTATGACGGATTCTTTACAATGTCTAATCATGATCAAGCCAGAGATAAAGAAAATACACAAGTTTTAGTACCTAAGGGAGAACAAGGTATTTATCCGTGGATAAATACAATGGAACGAGAAAAAGGGTTAAAGGAGATATTTGAGATCATGGATGGAGCTATGAAAGGTCATGAATGTTTGATTCGTTTTTTTTGTTTAGGTCCAAAAAAATCTAAATTTTCAATATTAGCTCTTCAATTAACCGACAGTTTTTACGTCGGGCATTCTGAAGATTTACTTTATAGAGAAGGTTATGAAGAGTTTAAAACAATGAAAGAGTTTGACAATTTCTTTTATTTTATACATTCTTCAGGGAAATTGATTGGAAACCCTCCTGTTACAAAAAATCTTGAAAAACGGCGAATTTATATAGATTTGAAAGGGGGCAGAGTTTTATCAGTAAATAATCAATATGCTGGGAATTCTCTCGGGCTTAAGAAGCTGGCATTAAGATTAGGGATATTTAAGGCAAATAATGAGGATTGGCTAACAGAACACTATTTTATTATGGGACTTCATCCAAAAGGCAAAAATCGAATAACTTTCGCTTGTGGTGCTTATCCAAGCGCGTGTGGAAAGACATCTACAGCAATGCTTCCAGGACAAACAATTGTAGGAGATGATATTGCATATATTAGAAAATGGGATGATGGCTATTGTCATGGAGTAAACATTGAACATGGAATTTTTGGTATCATTAAAGATGTTAACTTAAATGATGATCCAGAAATCTTTAAAGCGCTTACTACTCCTAGAGAAACCATTTTCTCAAACGTATTGATTAAAGATGGTACTCCCCATTGGTTAGGTGATGGAAGGTTACCCCAAAAAGAAGGCTTCAATTTTTCTGGAGAGTGGTTTCAAGGTAAAAAAGATGATAATGGGGTAGAAATCCCATTTGCACATCCCAACGCTCGTTATACCATAAGGATTAGTGAACTACTTAATGTTGATCCAATGTTAAATGAACCTGATGGTGTTCCTGTTCAGTTAATCTTCTATGGAGGCAGGGATTCAGATACTATGCCTCCCGTTCTTGAGAGTTTTGATTGGGAGCATGGAGTTTTCCTTGGGGCTTCAATCGAATCTGAAACAACTTCTGCAACCCTTGGACAAGAAGGTGTAAGAACGATGCAACCTATGGCTAATTTAGATTTTCTAGTAGTTCCTTTAGGAAAATATCTTGAAAATCATCGAAGATTTGGACAAGCTTTGGAATTTCCACCTAAAGTATTTGCTACAAATTATTTTTTAAAAAATAAGGAAGGTAAATATCTTAATGGTATTCTTGATAAATTAATATGGGTTATGTGGGCAGAATTACGTGTTCATAGCGATATTAATGCAATTGAAACTCCAATTGGTTATATACCAAAATTTGAAGATTTAAAATCATTATTTAAGGAATATCTTGATAAAAATTATACTAAAGATGATTATATAGAGCAATTTTCGATAAGAATAAAAAAGTTAGTAGAAAAGCTTGATAGAGTAGAAAGCATGTATAGAAGGGAGAAAAATATGCCTAAATTTTTCTGGAATATTTTAAGTAATCAAAGAGAAAAACTAAATAAAATGAAAAAGGAAAAAGGAGATATTATTTCACCCATGGATTTATCCATGGCTTGATCAGCTACTACGCTCGAGAAAAAAAGAGCAAATAAAATGACAAAGTGATTAAATTAAAAGCTTTAATCCATCTTTTACCTTATAAGTTCGTTTAATTCGATCTATTTCAATAAATCTTTTAATTTCAAGATTATTTAAAAGATCTCTCATCTCAATTGTATTTTTTTTTAATTTTTCGGTTAAACCTTCAATATCGTTCTCGTATTCACGAAGAACCTCTATTAATGATGAATAATTTTCATATATCTGATTAACAAGCTGCTTTAAAACATCGTCAAGGTTCTCTCCAGTTCTAGTACTTGTGGGAAAAATTACTGTATCTTCTGGTAAATAATTTTGGGCACGAACCACTTCAGCGTGTCTCGCTCCTGCGATATCTTGTTTGTTTGCTAAAAATATTATTGGAATATCTTGACTAATAGCTTTTCTTATAGAATTTAGAATTATAATACCATCTTCATCTTTCTCAGGATGAGCAGCGTCGAAAATAAAAATAACTCCATCAGTTCCCCTTAAAACTACATCTCTCATCACATTAAATCTTAATAATCCAGGAGTTCCAAAAAGAAATACATCAAAACCATTTAACGTTACAGAACCTAAATCCATCCCTACAGTATATAATTTATTATCTCTTGCTTTCGCTTCAATGTTTAATGCATTCTCGTCAAAATATTTAATAAATGACGATTTTCCACATTGTAATGGTCCTGATATAACGATCTTCATTTTGTCGGACTTAAATTCTCTAATATAGGTTATTATTGTTTTATTAACTTTTCTTGTTTTATTATTTCGATTAATATATAGATAATATGACTCTGTTCAAATTTATCAAATAATAATTAATTTATAATTTTGAAGGAAAATTTAACATAGAATTGTAATTTTTGTTGCTTTTAATTATTAACAGGGATTTAGAATTAAAGATTTAAATAGTAGTATGGAATAATATTAAATTAATTCGAGAAAAGCTAAAATTTTTTACAGTCGAAATCAAATGGAAAATTTGGCAAAATTGGGCAATCCCCCAGAATTCTGGGATTATTTTTTTCAAATAACTAGAATCCCAAGGCGTTCAAAAAATGAAGCCCAAATAAGGGAGTTTATAAGGAAAGAAGCTGAAAAGTTCAAATTCCCCGTTAAAATCGATCATATAGGCAACATTGTTGTAAAAATTCCATCAAAAGTACAAAAATCAGACAAACAATTAAAGGTAGCATTGCAATGCCATATGGATATGGTATGTAGTAAGATAGAGGGATCGCAACATGATTTTTCGAAAGATCCATTAAAATTGAGACTTATAGATGAAGATGATGAAAAGTGGTTAAGTGCAGAAGGTACAACTCTAGGAGCAGATAACGGTGTTGGTATCGCATATCAACTATCATTAATGAAAAAAGTGTATAATGGTGAGCTGAATTTTGCTCCTTTAGGATTAGATTTGTTATTTACTGTAGATGAGGAGTTAGAAGGTACGGGTATACTTCAATTAGATACTAACTTAATCAGTGGAGATTATTTAATAAATCTTGATGCAGAAGATGATAATGAGATTCTAATAGGATCCGCTGGAACTATTGATAAAACAATTGAAATAAAAATTAAAAGAAAATCTCTAAAAGGGATTGAAACTGAACTTATCCCGGTTAAAATTGCTTTGGAAGGGTTAATGGGAGGACATTCAGGAGCGGATATTAATAAAGGACGAGCTAATACGATAAAACTTCTCTCACAATTATTGTGGAAACTAAATAAGGAGTTTAAAATTAATGTTAATTCTTTAAACGGGGGGAGTAATTTTAATGCAATACCTAGAGAATCTCAAGCAGTAATATATATTGAAAAGAGCAACTTCTCTAAATTGAATTCTTTTATTCAAGGTACTTTTCCCGATATAAAGCATTTATTCAATGGAATTGAGAAGAATATCAAAATTTCCGTTCAAAAATTGACTGATTATTCTGATTGTACTTGTTTGGAAGAAAATCTTCAGAATAATTTACTAAATTTTTTATATATTGTACCAGACGGAGTAGTTTCAATGCATCCAAAAATTAAGGATTTAGTTCAGACTTCTACTAATTTAGGAACAATAAGTACAGAAGAAAATCGAATAATTTTCCAAATCATGCAAAGAAGTTCTTCTAAATATGAAAAATACGTGCTAAATGAAAAAATTCTTAATCTTTTAAACATGATCGACTTAAAATTTAAGATTTTATATGATTTAGATTTTCCAAGTTGGCCTCCAAATTTTAATTTAAAATTTTTGAATTTAGCTCGAGATGTGTATCAGAAATTATTTAATATAGAGGTTAAAATCAACGCAAGCCACGGAGCTTGTGAATGTAATTGTTTTACGAAATATTACCCTAATATGGAAATGATAGCGATTGGACCAACAATCAAAGATGGTCATTCTCCATCTGAGCGGTTAAAAATTAGTAGTGTTGAAAAAATATGGAAATTCTTAATAACTATTCTCAATAACATAAAAGGAATTGAAAAGAGATAATCATATTGCTTATGAATTCCTAAAAACTTTTATAAGGATTTAAAATTTTATTAACTTTTCTTTTAATTTCAAGCATTCACTATGGTTTGAATTTAAATCTAAACACTTATTACATGCAATTAAAGCATTATCATATTGTTCCAAGCTGAAATAGACTTGAGCTAAATTATAACATGCTTCGTCATAATCTTTTTTAAGTTCTAACGCTTTCATAATATATTCCAAAGCTTTATCATACTCACCTTTATTATAATGTGCATATCCCAAATGTCTCCACACAGTACCTAAATTCTTATCCACTTTTAGCGCAGCATTAGCCGCTTCTATGGCGTTATCAAAATTATAAGCTCTATTATATGCCGAAGCAAGATTATTCAACATTATTGGATCCTCAGGATAAAATTGTAAATATGATTTGGAAGTTTTAATCGCTTTTTCATAATCACCTAATTCATAATAAGTTTTAAAAATTAAATAAGAATAAGTTTTAAGGGAATTAAAATCCATAGCTGGAATTCGAGAATCAGTACTAGTCCAAGATTTTTCAAACGCGTTTTGGGCTTCTTGGAATTCATTCAAATAGAAGTGTATTAATCCCAAGTCATTCCAATATTGCGGAATGTTAGGTTCAATATGTAAAGCATTCATAATACATTCTTTCGCTTTTCCAAATTCTTCATTTAAAACATAAATAATACTCAATAATCTCCATTCAATTGCCGTTTTTGGCTTAATTTCAGTGATTTTTTTATAAATTTCTAAAGCATCATTTTTTTGCTCCATTTCTTTATAAATAACATAAAGGTCATGTAAAAGATGAAAGGATTGAGGAAATTTTTCTAAAGCCCGGCGATAGAGTTCCATTGCTTTACCAATATTGTGGTCTAGTAACTCCTTTTCAGCTTTATATACTAATTTAGGCATTCTTCCGCCCCACCCATTTAAATATAAAAGATGTAGAGAGTAGATTGGAGCAAAATTGTTAGTTTTTCTCTTTATAACCATAAAACATTATAAGAAAAATTAAGTTATAAATAGAATTTTTAAATAATAATAACAATGTGTATAAACGATTTTTTCTTTACCTTTTATGAAAAAACAAATAGAATTGAAAGATTAGTTTGCCAGTTTCCTATATTTATAAAAAGATGATTCGTAATGAGATTAAAAAACTTACAAAACCAGTTATATTAAAGGTTTTTACATCATCAAATAATCTCCAAGAATCTGTATATATGATGGATACATTGGATATATATCAAAAAGGTTCTAATGGAATGTTAAAAATCGAAGCGTATAATCTAGAAAAAAATTCTGAATTAGCTAAAAAGTATGATCTTCAACGAGTACCTGTGATTTTACTAATGAATAATCAAGGAATAGAATTTATACGTTATTTAGCGGTGCCCATGGCTGCTGAAATCCAACCATTTGTACAGGCATTAATGGTATTCACTGGAACTCCTAATTATTATGAGGCTATTATAAAGCAAAACCTAAGTAAATTGGATTCTATAGTCATAAAATTATTGATTACGGATTCATGCGCTTATTGTCCTACTATTTTATCAATCTGTAGCCAGTTCGCTTTAGCATCAGAAGGTAAAATAAGGGCGATGATAATAGATATTATGGCACATCCTGATATATGTGAACAATATAATGTATCAACTGTTCCAACTTTAATCATTAATGAAGAAAAGAAATTAAAAGGTAATATAACGGCAGAGGAGCTTTTAAAAGAATTACTAATATGAAAATCATCAACCAGAATTTTTTTATATCGAAAAATTAGTAAAAAGTCATTTTTCTTGTCATCAAAATTTTCTAAGATAGAGGGTTGATTGCTAAATTTAACTTTCTTCAATTGAAAAGATTACTAAAATCAATTATTAATTCCGAATTCGTTAATTTTTAACCTAATAATTTTTTAATTTCGGATAAAAAATAACAAAAAAAAAACGATTATGGAAATATTTATATAGATGCATGTTATAATAAGTAAATTATAAAGAAATTAGTTTATGATATAAACAATTATTTTCAAAAAGAAGCGAAAATTTTAGAAAAACAACGAAATATATTAAAAAAAAAATGAAAATATGTAAAAAAATGATCAAAATTGGTGAAAAATGGCAATTAGCAGTATAATGGTTATTGGTGGTGGAATTTCAGGAATAGAAGCAAGTCTTACATTAGCTGAACAAGGATATAAAGTAATTCTTGTAGAGAAGACATCTTCAGTTGGCGGTCGAATGGCACAACTAGATAAAACTTTTCCTACATTGGATTGTTCGATATGCATTCTAGCACCAAAAATGGTTGAAGTATCTCGTCATCCAAATGTTGAGCTATTAGCATATTCCGAAGTGCAAGAAATGAATGGAAAAGCTGGAAATTTCAATGTTAAAGTACTTAAAAAAGCAAGATATGTTGATTGGGATATATGTACTGGATGTGCAGCCTGTCAAGAAAAATGCCCAATGAAAAAAATCCCTAGTGAATTTGAGGAGGGAATGGGCAATCGTACGGCTATTTATATTCCCTTTCCGCAAGCAGTTCCAAGAAAAGCCGTTATTGATGCTGAAAAATGCCTGTATTTAACAAAGGGAGTATGTCAATTATGTGAAAAAGAATGTGAGGCAGGAGCAATTAATTTCGACATGAAAGACGAAATAGTTGAGTATAATGTTGCCTCAATCATTGTAGCAACTGGTTATGATCAAATAGATCCTAGTATTTTAGATCGATATCACTTTGGTGAATATCCTAATGTTATTACTGCAATGCAGTATGAACGATTACTAAGTGCCTCAGGCCCTACTGGTGGAGAATTGTTACGTCCTTCAGATAAAGAACATGCTCATAATATCGCATTTGTTGCTTGTGTAGGATCCAGAAATGAGGATATATGTGCGTATTGCTCTAAGTTTTGCTGTATGTACATGGCAAAAGAGGGAGTAGTAACACGAGAACATGCCCCAGACACAGATGTTACCATTTATTTTAATGATATTAGAGTAATTGGTAAAAATCAAGAAGAATTCATAGAAAGAGCTAAAGATGAATATAATTTACACTATCATCATGGAATTCCTGGAGATGTTCGAGAAAATCCAGAGAATCATAACTTATATGTAAAAGCGGCTAATTTAGATTCTGGTGAAGTAGAGACAAAAGAATTTGATCTTATCGTGCTTGCTAATGCTGTAACCCCCAGAAGAGATGCTGAAAAATTAGCAGAAATTCTGGGTATTGAAAAAAATGAGTTAGGATTCTTTAAAACGAAAGATTCTACGGAAGATTTAAAATCTACCAAGAATGGTGTTTATGTAACTGGTTCTTGTCAATCCCCTGACGATATAGCAAATTCAGTAGCTAAAGCCGGAGGCGCCGCTGCATTAGCGGCTTCTCATGCTGTTCCTCTAAGTGAAGAAGAAACCAAAGTGGAGTTGCCGCCCTTAATATCAATAAATCCTGGAGATGAGCCACGTGTCGGAGTATTCATTTGTAGGTGCGGGATTAATATTGCAGGCTATATAGATGTACCTAATTTAGTAAAATATACTAAAACGTTACCAAATGTAGTTTACTCCATGGAAAATAAGTATAGCTGCTCTCAATTAACACAAGATATTATTAAAGAAAAGATTGAGGAACTTAACTTAAATCGTGTAGTTGTTGCTGCATGTACTCCTAGAACACATGAACCTCTTTTCCAAAAAACAATACGAGAAGCTGGTTTAAATGAATATCTTTTTAACTTCGTGAGTATTCGGGAATTGGATTCGTGGGTTCATATGAAAGACAACAAAAGAGCCACAGATAAAGCAAAAGATCTAATAAGAATGGGAGTTGCTAGGGTAATTAAACAGAAACCTGAAAATAAAATTAAAGGAAATGTGGTCCCAGAAGCTTTAGTTGTAGGAGGGGGAATTACGGGAATTAGTTCTGCTATAGAAATTGCAAAAAAAGGATATAAAGTTCATCTTGTTGAAAAAGAAGGTAAATTAGGAGGACAATTAAACCAAATTTATAAAATTAACTTTGAGCGAATTGATTCTAGGGAATATCTAGAGAATCGCCTTAATGAATTCAAATCTTATAAAAATATTACTACTTATTTGAATTCTGAAGTGATAGATGTAAAAGGTTCCATTGGAGATTTCAAAGTCAAGGTTAAGAGTAGAGTGGAAGCTAAAAATTCTGATCTAAACGTGGGGGTAATTATAACCGCAACTGGAGCATATGAGTTCAAACCTGAAGGGTGGTATCATTATGGAGAAGAAGGAATGAGTGATAAGATAATGACCCAGTTAGAACTATCAGAGAAGTTGAGAAACAATGAATTAAAAGATGGTGAAACACTCGTTTTTATTCATTGTGTAGGTTCACGTCAGCCTGAAGGAGGAAATGGGGTAACATATTGCTCTCTCATATGTTGTTCTGAATCAATTAGGCATGCATTATATGTGAAAGAGACATACCCTAATTCAAATATCTATGTATTATATAGAGATATAAGGGTAGGAACTGATGAAGAACCTTATTATTGGAAAGCACGCGAAAGTGTCAACTATATACGATTCAATGATTATCCAACTGTAGATATTGTAGATAATAAAATAAAGGTTGAAGTACAAGATATTTTGACTCAAACTGATCTAGAAATAGATGCAGATAAAGTTGTTCTTTCTGCACCTTTAATTCCTCATGATACTCAAAAGCTTGGTGAAATGATTAAATGTGCGAGGGATCAGAATGGATATTTTTTAGAGGCGCATATAAAATTGCGTCCAGTCGATTTTGCCACTGATGGAATATATTTAGCAGGAACATGCCATAGTCCTAAAGGAATAGCAGATTCAATTTCTCAGGGGAGAGGCGCAGCAGCTCATGCTTTAATTCCGCTCATTTCTGGAGTGGTTGAGAATGAACCTTTAGTTTCAGTAGTTAATCCTGCTTTATGTATAGCATGTCAAAAATGTGAGGAAGTATGTAATTTTGGAGCGATCGGCGTAAATTTTGATAATGAAATTCTAGTATCGGAATCCAATCCTTTGTTATGCAAAGGATGTGGTGATTGTGCTGCAGCATGTCCAGCAGGTGCTATTACCATGAGTCATTTTGCAGATGAACAGATATATCCTATGATTAGAGAGGCTGTTCGAGGAGATTTTCTGGACGAGAGACCTCGTATTGTGGCATTCTTATGCAATTGGTGTAGTTATGCTGGAGCAGATACATGTGGTGTAAGTCGTTTCCAATATCCAACCAATATTAGACCCATAAGAGTAATGTGCACAGGAAGGATACCAAAACACTTCATTTTACAAGCATTCTTAGAAGGTGCGGATGGAGTATTAGTAGGAGGATGCCATATTGGCGATTGCCATTATTTAGAAGGTAACTATGATATGCAGATGCGTTACAATGAACTTCACGAAATACTGGAAAAAGTAGGGATTAATCCTGATCGCTATAGACTTGAATGGGTTTCAGCTAGTGAAGGAAAGCGTTTCTCTGAGATAGTGACCGAATTTGTAAATAGAGTGAAAAAACTTGGACCATTAGCTAAAACAGGCGACAAAATTGAACCAAAAAAAGAAAAAGCAAAGGAGGGAGCATAAAAAATGACTGAAATGTTAAAGAAAAATGCAAGTGATTTAGATTTAAACTTCCGCTATGAAATAGCAGAAAAAGTTGGTGCCAAATCACTTTTGAAATGTATTCAATGTGGAGTATGTAGTTCTGGTTGTACTGTAACCGAATATGTCGATTTACAACCACATAGAGTAGTTGCATCATGCCTTCTAGGTTTGAAAGAAGAGGTATTATCCAGTAAGGCAATTTGGACTTGTTCACTGTGCCATAGATGTACTGAAAGATGTCCAAAAAATGTAGATTATTCTTTCATTTTAGCGTTATTGCGAAATATGGCTGCAAAAGAAGGGAAAATTCCAAAGGAATATTCAAGCACAGTCGAGGTTATTTATGAAAATGGATTTGTAGTGCCTTATACAGAAGGAATGAAAAAAAATATAGATAGAAGGCGAGAAAGAATGGGATTGCCAGAAATTATTCCACCCAATCTTGAAGATATAAAATTTATAATAAATGAAACAGGATTAGGTGATCTTCTAATAAAAAAGGAGGATGATAAATAAATGACAATAAAAGGAAATGAGTTTTCACTTTTTTTAGGATGTACAATACCACTAAAAATGCCACAACTAGAGAAAGCATTTAGAGATGTAGCAAGTATTTTAGGCGTTGAATTGAGAGAAATGGAGGGAGTTAGTTGCTGTCCAGAACCAGTATCATTACAATCATTAAATATTGATACATGGTTAACTTTAGGAGCAAGAAATCTTGCAATTGCTGAACAAATGGGATTCGATGTTTTAACAATTTGTTCTGGATGCTATGAAACTTTAAAAACTGTGAGTGTTCTTTTGGGAGAGGATCCTGAACATCTGAAAAAAATCAATGAAATCTTAAAGAAAATAAATTATGAGTATACTGGAAAAATAAATGTTTACCACTTCGTAGAATTATTCACCCAACAAGAATGGCTTGAAAAAATGAAAAGCTTAACAATTAAACCGCTTGATGATTTAAATCTTGCTGTGCATTATGGTTGCCATTTAGTCCGACCGAGTAAAATTATGCGATTTGATCACCCAGAAAAGCCTGAAAAAATTGATCTTATCCTTCAAACTCTTGGAGCAAAAACAATTGATTTTGCTAATAAATTAGAATGCTGTGGTTATTGTGCCCGTCTACAGGAAGAAATTGGCGAAAAACTTGTTGAAGATAAAATGACAGAATTATCTGAACTTGAAGAAGAAGTTGATGCTTTAATTGCAGTATGCCCTGCTTGCGTAACCCAATATGACAGAAAAGAAAAGATCATTTCTCGTAAGACTGGCAAAGAATTAGATATCCCGGTATTATATCTACCTGAAATAATGGCAATTGCGTTGGGTGTAGCTTTAGAAGACCTTAGTCTTTCTACTAGAAGTGTAAAGCCTAATAAGTTAATTGAAAAATTAACAACCTAAATATGAGAACTTTTTTGATATATAAACTAAATTAAAAATTTTTATGAAAATTTGAAAAGAAAAAATGTGGAGTTTTGAAAAATGATTATAACCCAATTAAAAGATATTGAAGAAATTTATGGGTACATAGAGCCATATAACAAAATACTCATAGCAGGCTGCGATGGATGCTGTCAACCACCTAGAAGTTTGAATGAGGCGAAACTACTCGGACAACTCTTAGAACTAAAAGCAAGAACTAAAGGTAAAGATCTAAAATGGAAGGCTATTACAGTTCTAAGACAATGTGATGATAGAATTGCAGTGACAACCGTAAGACCTTTAATAGAAGATTATGAAGCTATTCTTACATTAGCTTGTGGATTAGGAGTTGTTATGATGAATAAAGTCTTACCACAAAAATTAACCTTCCCTACCCAAAATAGTATGTTTGGGGGTGCTCAGAGTAATGGAGAAAATAACTTCATTGAGCTATGTGAAACATGTGGAGATTGTATTATTGGAGAAACTGGTGGTGTATGCCCTCGTGCAGGATGCGCTAAACATCTAAGTAATGGTCCTTGCGGAGGGATGGTTGATGGCATGTGTGAAGTAAGAGGATATACTGTACCGTGTGCTTGGGTTGAAATTTGGAAGAGATTAAAGGAATTCAATAGATTAGATTTGTTTAAGAAATATAGAGGCCCAAGGGATTACAGAACTTCTACGAGTCCTGGATACTTAGAAGTTTATAAGGAATATACTAATGTAAAAGAAGAAAAAGAGGAGGTGAAAGGCTAAATGGGAAAAAGACCAGCATTTAGTAATTTATGTAAAGCAATTGAGGCGGGACATTTTGTATTTACTGGTGAATTAGAACCCAAAAAGATACTTAGCCTAGAGGAAATACTTCATTCTGCTGAAGAAATGAAAAAGACTGGCAAGATCGTAGCAGCAAATGTGACTGATGGACCACAAGGAGATGCTTATATGTGTTCATTAGTACCGAGTTATTTAGTTCAGGAAAAAGTAGGGCTCGAAGCAGTCTGGCAAGTCACTGTTAGGGACCGAAATCGCGTTGCCCTCTTTGGAGATGTAATGGGTGGGGCTGTATTGGGATTAAAAAATATTTTAACTTTAACAGGAGATCATACATCGCTTGGAGATCACAAAAAAGGAAGAGTTGTTTATGATATTGATAGTACTCAGTTCTGTGAAATGCTCTCGATTATGATCGATGAAGGAACTGATTACGAAGGAAATGAACTTGAGGGTGGTAAGATTGAAATGAATTATGGATGTGTTGCTAATCCAAATAGTAATCCTCGTGAGCCAGAGATACTTAAAGTTGGTCGTAAAGTAGAACAAGGTGTCGACTTTATTCAAACACAAACAGCATTTGATATTGATGAAGCTAAGGATTTTCTTAAAGATCTTGAGCAATTTAATGTTCCAGTGCTTTTAGGAATCTTTCCTTTGAAATCTTATGGGATTGCTTGGTATTTTGATAATTATATACCTGGTGTTTCAGTACCAAAAGACCTCCTTAAAGCACTTAAAAAAGCAGAAAAAGATAATAAAGGTAATAAACCAGCCAAATATGCAGCACTAGATAAGATAAATATTGAATTCTTTGAACCATTTATCAAGGAGATCAAGAAGACCACTAAAGCAGCGGGTATTCATTGCATGGCTGTTGAATATGAAAGATTATTTGATCCATTATTAAAAGATTTTTAGGAATGGGTGAATCTACAAGATAAAATAAATTTTTTTATAATTAAAATATATATTTTTTTAAAAATAAGTTAAGAAGGAATTATAAATAATAGAAGATGATTAAATATGAAAAATTTAGATGAAAAGGATAAAAGAATATTGGAAATGTTAATTGAAGACTCAAGAAGACCTTATCATGAGATTGCAAAGGAAGTAGACCTTTCAGAATCAACAGTTCGTAAAAGAGTAATACGATTACAAGAAGATGGTGTAATAGAGAAATTTACCATAAAGGTTTGCAGAGAAGAAGAGCGTTGCATTTATGCTTTTATAACCTTGTTACCTAAAAATCAATCTGAAATAAAAGAATTAATTAGAGAAACCCAAATATTACCTCAATGTGAAGAAGTATATTTTTTAGCAGGGGAATGTGGAATCTTAGTAAAGGTAAATGTTCCAGAAATAACTGAACTTGACGCTTTTATAGAAAATTTTCGAGGTAGAAGTGATGTTAAAAGTGTTGAAAGAGTGTGTGTTGTCTTGAAACCCATAAAAACCGTCTCTCAGAACGGTAAAGTTATATTTTAATTGAAAATATTCCTGTATCTATTTATCCTCTCTCTTTTAATTTAATCGATATCTGTATTAATAATTTCATAACTTTTTTAAATATTAAAATTTAATAAGAAATACATTAATGTCAGAAATTTAATGTTACTATATATTTTAAAATCTGGTTCATATGAAGGAATTAAATGAAGATAGGAAATATTACTTCCAAGTGGATCTCTTAAAAGCTATTTTGATAATTTTTGTTATTTCTGAGCATGCGCTTGTTAGACTTCCATCAGAAATAAGAGATGTGATGGTTGTTTATTTATGGCAAAGACTTTCAATCCCCTTTTTTGTAGTTATCTTGGGATTTAATATGGGGTTGTCTTTTAGAAGAACTGGAAAATCCTCCTTAAAAGAACTTTATTCATGGCATTACTTCAAGAAAAAATTTTGGAGATATGTTTTTCCATATCTCATATTATATGTCATATCAACAATTGTTGGTTTAATCATCTATGGTTCTTTTGAAAATATTATTATAAATCAATTATATCCTGTTATGGATGAAAGACATCTATATTTTGGCGTTACTCCTTTTTGGGGGCCGGGAGTATGGTTTATTCCTTTTCTTTTCCAAACAATATTACTAATGCCACTTATTTATAAAGGATTCTCTGGAAGGACTGCCTGGGCTTTATTCACTCTGACTTTATGTATTCTAATTAATTTTCTTACTAGTTTATTTATGTTTTACTACGCGATGGATTGGCATACCATGGTAGTTTTTTATATGACAATATTTATGTATCTTGGTGGTATTGGATTAGGGATGTGGTTTTCTAGAAATCATAAACTATTTAGTTTGCATAATTTATTTATGTGGATTGTGTTTCCGTTATGTGCCTACTATATATATCTCTTTCAATTCCATGATTATGAAATTGAGTATTTGAGAAGCGATTATAACATTATTTTTTATACCTATGCAGCTTTCTTATTTCTAATTGTAATGTTAATCTTTCCAAGTAATCCAAAGAATAAATTCGCGAAAGGTATAGCCTGGATTGGCAAGTCCTCATATCATATTCTCTTAGTACAAATTTTCTATTTCGGTTTAATGAAAGCGTTCACTGGAAACTTTGCATGCATTGTTCCAGATCCCTATGAATGCTCTGATATAAGGTTCTGTATATTTTATGATATCATTGCCATAATCATATGTGTTATTATTGGTGTATTATGGTGCTTTACAGAAACAAAAATTAGAAACTATCGATTAACTAGAAAACAAGCTAAGTGATTAGGATTTAATCAATTAGTAAAAAAATAAATTCAGTTTAACTATAATAATAGATTTTTCCATTTTTTTCAATTTTTTGAACTTTTCCTTCATTCTCCAGATAAATTAAATGTCCTAACACTTCACTTAATGCCATATATGAATTTATTTCATCTAAATCTTTTCCAAAATGCATCTGTGAGATTTCTAATGGTGTTTTTGGGTTATTTTTAATTACCCTTGATATCTCTGATAACCTATTTCTATGATGCTCCTTTATCTCTAAAATTCGTTCATGTGGATTAAAAATAATTTCTTGGTGAGCGGGGAAAATAATTTTGGCATTTAATTCATCAATTCGATCTAAAGATTTTAAATAATGATGTAAAATATTCTCAAAATTATAGTCTGCATACTTTTCAGATAATGTAATCGGTACAACAAAATTGCCAATATGAGGGGTTATTCGAGAAAGAATATGATCCCCTGAAAATAGATACTTTTTTTCTTTATTGAATACACAAATATGATCAAAGCTATGACCTGGTGTCCAAATTATCTCTAAATGTTTTAAGATTTTATCACCATCACGTACAATTAAATCAGGTTTCTGATATCGCAGATACCTGGGCCAAAATGTAAAAAATTGCACAATTTTTTTTCCATCATCATCATTAAGTCCATACTTTATCATCATATTTGCAACTTCCTCAGCTTGTTGTTTCAATTCTCCTAGATTTTCATCATTAGTTTCCCATTGTAGAATTTGATGTGTGATATCATTCATTATAATCTTAATTTTCTTATTTTTTCGCTTGAGAGCTCTCACCAATCCAATATGATCTAAATGCATATGTGTAATTAGGCAATAATCAATATCCTGAATGCTAAAACCAAGATCATTGAGGGTTGAGAGGAATATTTTACTCCAATTTCCCATATTAAGTCCAGAATCTATGAGAACCTTCTGATCATCAATCTCAAAAAGATAAAGAGACACAAATTTTACGGCAAAAGGAACATCGATCCTTATTTGGTAAATATCCTGTATTTGACATATATTAGATTTAAA